>JAEUUR010000616.1 GCA_016787465.1 Saprospiraceae bacterium
GACCGCTATAGGTGTCTTTGTTTTTGCCTAAAACGCCCATATCTTCCGTTGCAGTGAAAACGTTGTAACCTAATCCCAGATCGATGGAAAAATGTTCGTTCGGGAAAAATGCAATGCCTGCGACGCCTCCATAACGGCTCAATTTTACCGGGCTGTCATCTTCCTGTTCCGAACTTCCGATATTCAGGCTCCCCCATCCGGCGCCCCCGCCGACATACACTTTGGACTTGCTTCCTGCGGAAATAAAACCCCGCAGTTCAGGGCCGACCATAAAAATTTGGGTTTTGCTCACAAAGTCGCTGTCTTGCTCCTTTATATTCAGACCATAATAATTCATGGATACGCCTGCTGAAAGGTTATTGATCATAAAGTAATGAAAATTGCCGCTGATTCCGATGACTGTGTATTCGTCTTCAAATTTCACGCCTGCAAAATCACTTTTTAAGGTGCCGAAAGCGAAGCCCAGCATGGTACTGGTAGCAAGCGGGTTGTTGAATCCTGGTGCAAATGCATTAAAATTGTGCAAGCCGGCCATGATGCTGCCCTGGTTGGTTTGCGCAAAGGCGATCTGGATTGCGCACAACGACAAAAATGCGGTTAAAACAGTTGTTTTGATCATAATTAAGTGGTGTTGATTATTGAATTTTGTTAAAAAAATTAATGCCTTTCAATTCCTGAAATCCTGGTATTTCATGCAATGGTTAGGTTGTTTAAACATCTTCACAAAATCGTTTGGTGAAGCGAAATAACTATTTTTTTTTCTTTGGTGTAATTTTATTGTTGAAATTCAAACAGGGCACACTCATTTTTTATCTGTACGATACACACCCACACCTACAGTGGATTATTGTTTACCTTCGCAGCGTCATGGCCGTCAACCAATTACAGCGTATCATTTTAGGATTAAAAGTCAGGCAGTTCCGACAGGAACGAGGCTGTAATTTTGATGAACTCAGCAAGCAGACCGGCATTTCGATTTCATACCTGAATGAAATTGAGAAAGGGAAAAAATACCCAAAAACCGACAACCGCCATGCCCTTGCCAATGCACTTGGCATTTCCGAATCCTTTCTGACATCTGCAGAATTGACCAAACAGTTTGCCCCCTTGGGCGAGTTGTTAAAAAGTAATTTCCTGCGCGATTTGCCATTGGATCTGTTTGGCATTGAGATTCAGCAAATCGTTGAAATTATCGCACGTGACCCTGATCGTGTAAACGCCTTTATTTCTGCCATTTTGGAAATTTCCAGGGCCTATTCCCTTCGGGAAGAGAATTTTTATTTTGCCGCACTCAGGGCTTATCAAGAGTTACGCAGCAACTATTTTGAAGAAATCGAAATAGAGGCCGAACGCTTTGTGAAAGAAAACGGGTTGCCGACCGATGGCGGGGTTCCTTATTTCAAACTGGCCAACCTGCTTGAAAAAAAATACGGCTGCCAAATTATACACGACGGACTTTCAGAATATCCTGAATTACAAGGTGTGCGTTCCGTATATAACCCAGGGAAAAAGAGACTGTTGCTTAATGGGCGGCTGAACGACAAACAGCGCGCATTTCAATTAGCGAAAGAGTTGGGGTTCAATGCTTTGGGATTAAAAGAGCGACCGCTTGCTTCCACTTTTTTGAAAGTCAGTTCTTTCGAAGAAGTGTTGAATAACTACAAGGCCGCCTATTTCGCTGTTGCTATTTTGATCAATCAGGAATCATTCGCAACGGATGTTGGGCATTTTTTTGCTCAAAGCACCTGGCAAGGTGATGCCTTGCTGGCGCTGATTGAAAAATACCAGGCTAGTCCCGAGGTGTTTTTTCAACGATTTAATGTAGTAACCAAAGCATTTGGGCTCGACAAGGTGTTTTTCCTCCGTTTCATTCACGATTTGGAAACTGACCTGTTTGAAATCGACAAGGAGTTGCACATTAACCGAAGGCATCAACCGCACGCTACCGGGATCAACGAACATTATTGCCGCAGGTGGCTTTCTCCCGTGCTGTTGCGCGAATTGCAAACCAAAGCCGGAAAAGACACTTTGCTCGCAGGCGCACATCGGGCAACTTTCATGAATTCGGGTGATGAATATCTGTGTATGGCGCTCGCCAAACCAGGTTATCCAACCGTCAATAAACATGTCAGCATCATGCTTGGTGTCTTGCTCGACGATCATACGAAAAAAATCATCAGGTTCTGGAACGATCCCACCGTGGTGCAAACTACCGTCAACATCACCTGCGAACGTTGTCCGCTGGAAAACTGCCAGGAACGCGCCGCAGAAGCCACTGTGGTACAACGCAGGGAGAAACGGAAAAAGATGCAGGAACTGATTGGCATCCTTTCCGGTACGATGCCAAGCCCCTAGTGGTGAATCAATAGTTTGTCAATTTCTAGAAAATATAAAAGTCGATTGTTCACAGTCTTCATGGTTGAGACATTTATTACATATCTGCTCACAAAACTTCACAACCATGAAGCCAATTACTTTCGCGCTTATTTGCGCATGGATGGTAAATTTCCATCAGTCGTCCGCCCAAAGCAACCTTGGTTTAAAACATGAAATTTACGGAGGTTGGGGAGCCGGATCGGTTCCGCAAATCGGCATCACCCTCGGCTCTATTATCGGCAATGCCCTTGGCAATGCCATCATCAACGGCATTGTCACAGAGCTTGGAGGCACAGGTGTTACTTACGAAGAAAAAATCACGGGTACCGGAGCTATTTCAGTCGGGTACAACTACTACGTTTCTCCAAGATGGAGCGTCGGATGTCAGGGTGTATTTGAACGGGTAAGCGATCGGCTCGAATTTTCTAACGGCAACGTCGGCACCTACCGCAGCGATGTACTAACCGGTATGGTTAGAACAGATTTCCGGTGGGTTAACAAGCCGGGGTTTAAATTTTACTCCGGTGCGGCAGTCGGCGGTTCAAATTTACGACATTATGAAGTCGGCGATCCAACCAATGAAAACTCGGAATTGATGTTGGCATGGCAAGCCACTCCTTTGGGATTGCGTTTTGGCAAAAATATTGGAATCTACCTTGAAGCCGGTCTTGGATGGGACGGACTCATCAAAGGCGGCATATCAGCCAGGTTCTGATCATCGAAAGGCAGGCAGCCGCAACAAGGGTGAAAACGGTGAAATCATTACCTTCGCCCACCTATGTCCGACTTACAACAAAGAAACGAGGCCTTCCGGCAATTTCTTGAAACGCTCAACCCGGTTCAACGGGCTGCCGTGGAGAGATTGGAAGGCCCCGTTTTGGTCATTGCAGGGCCCGGAACAGGCAAAACACATTTATTAGCCGCCCGAATCGGCAACATCCTGCTCCGCACAGATGCGCGCGCACAGAATGTGCTTTGTCTCACATTTACCGAAGCCGGAGCTTTTGCCATGCGCCGGCGCCTGTTGGAACGTATCGGCCCGGAAGCGCACAGGGCGCCCATTTTTACCTTTCACGGTTTTTGCAACCGAGTCATCCAGGAAAATCAGTCGTATTTCGGTTCCGGTCGACTGGAGCCATTGAGCGACCTCGAACGGATTGAAATTGTCCGCAATTTGTTGATCGACACGCCGGTAACGCACCCGCTCCGGGCAGGCAGAAAAGATCTTTTTCAATTTGAAAAACAGGTGCGTGATCTGTTTGCCAATATGAAAAAAGAAGGCTGGACACCCGGTTTTGTGCTCCGAAAAACAGATGAATACCTGCGCGCGTTACCCGAAAACCCGAACTTTATTTATCAGAAAAATACAAAATACGGGCAAAAAGGCGCGCCTAAAACCGCGTTAATCCAGGAAACAACTGACAAACTAACACGCCTGAAAGCGGCGGCAGACTTGTTTCCCAAATATCAAGCGGCACTCGATAAAGCCGGCAGGTATGAGTATGAAGATATGCTGCTGTGGGTTAACCGGGCATTCGAAAAGCACGAAGCGCTGCTTCGCAGTTACCAGGAACGCTATCAATACATCCTGATCGATGAATTCCAGGATACGAACGGCGCACAATTCCAACTGCTCAACCAACTGCTCGATTTTTGGGAAACACCCAATATTTTTATTGTCGGTGACGACGACCAAAGCATTTTCGAGTTTCAGGGCGCACGGTTGGAGAACCTGCTTCAATTTGCCAACCACTATCGAAAAGGGTTGGAAATCATGGTTCTAACCGACAACTACCGCTCCACCCAGGGCGTACTCGACACCGCAGGGAACGTCATCAGGCACAATACCTTACGTGCCGTCGAGCGATTTGAAACACCCCTGCTTAAATCACTGAAAGCAGTAACCAATCGAACTTCAAAACCGTCCGTACGTAGTTACGCGACTTTATATCATGAATTAACCGGCATGGTGAACCACATCCAATCCTTGCTGGATGCAGGTACATTGCCAACAGAAATCGCAGTTTTATACAGTCGACATAAACAGGCCGACGGACTTCAGAATTTATTAAACAAAAAGGGCATCCCATTTCAAACCAAACGCCCAATAAATGTACTCGAAGTGCCGATGATCCAACAAATGCGGGCTTTACTTCAATACATTTGGGATGAACAACAACAACCATTTTCCGGGGAACACCGCCTGTTCAAAATATTCCATGCGGCATTTTGGAACCTCAACCCACTCGACCTCGCATTGATTGTTGCCGCAGAACAAAACCCGGGCAAAAACCGGGATCAGGACGCGCGTTATGTAACCGGCGACGATTTTATCGAAACCTCCTGGCCATTTTCCTGGCGACAAACGTTCGCCGATGAACAAAAACTACAAGTACTAAAACTTTCAAATACCCAGGCATTTATTGCTCTTGGCGTCACCTTGAATCAATGGATTTTGGATGCATCAAACCTGCCCATCCATCAATTCCTGGAACGTATTTACACCCAATCAGGCCTGCTTGACTGGATTTTAAAACACGACGACAAAGTATGGCTGCTCCAAGTGCTTCAGAGTTTTACGAATGCCGTACCGCCGCCGTCAATGGGCATTCACAAAAGCAATTTGGGATATTTTTTACAAGTGCTGGCCAGCATGGAAGCTAACGGACTGTCATTGCCCCTGCAATCAACCATAGAATCAGCGCCAGGCGTACAATTGCTTACCGCGCATGCAGCCAAAGGTTTGGAATTTGACCATGTTTTTCTGTTTGATACGGTCGACAATGCCTGGGAAAACAGCGCAGGGGATTCAAGGGGCCGTTTCAATTTGCCCCCTACCCTCACATTGTCCGGCGAAGAGGATGCGCTGGAAGCGCGCCGAAGGTTATTTTACGTTGCCCTCACCCGTGCAAAAACCGGCTTGTATATTTCCTACGCCGAATCCGGCGCCGACTTAAAACCTACTTTGCAGAGTCGGTTCGTAGATGAAACTGAAATTCCAGCGGTTTACCAGGAAATTTCAGAGGCGGAGGTATTGCAAACGCAGGTGTTACTGATGAAGGAAGCGCCCAAGCCACACCTGGAATTGCCTGAGAACCATGTGGTAGATCTGCTTTTGAAGGATTTCACACTGAACATAACAGCATTGAACAGGTATTTGCGTTGCCCATTGGCATTTTGGTATGAAGACCTGTTGAAAGTACCCGGCGCCATGAGTGAATCCGCCGCATTCGGCATTGCCATACACAGCGCGCTCCAGCGTTTTTTCCTGAAAATGAAGGCCGACAAGCAGGCGCAATGGCCAACATTCGAAACCTTGAATAAGTTGTTTTCAAGAGAAATGGATCAGCTAAGGAATTATTTTTCGGAACACGGATTCGTTCAAAGACTGGCCTTGGGAAAAGAAAACCTACGACGCATTCATGTGGAACAAATACCTTTCTGGCGAAAAAGAGCCATCGTCGAACGACGTATTGCTCAGGTAGAATTCGATGGGATTCCACTGACGGGCGTACTCGATAAAATTGAATGGCTGGATGAAGGGAAATTGAGAATTGTCGATTATAAAACGGGCAACCCGGATCCCAAAAAAACGGCGGCTCCGAACGACCAACTCCCTCATGGAGGCGACTATTGGCGCCAACTGGCTTTTTATCAAATTTTGCTTGAAAACGCCCGAATTTATCCTGAAAAAATCGAAAAAACCGCTATTAACTGGCTAGAGCCGGATAAAAAAGGCGCTTTCCCAATCGTAGAAATCAGCTTCAGCAGGCAGGAATTGGAAACCGTCAAAACCCTGATCAAAGAAGTGTATGAGCAAATTCAGGCACGAGCGTTTCACACCGGCTGTGGGAAACCGGATTGTATCTGGTGTAAAATGCACCGCGACCGTCAATGGAGCAGTAGTTTTGAACGCAACCAGGAAGCAGCGCTGGATGATTGATTCGATTGTTACGATTGTTACGATTGTTACGATTGTTACGATTGATTCGATTATTCAGCATTTTTATTTATCGATACAATCGAAAAACGCGGCTTGGATCGCGGATTGGTGGGATTTGGGGATGAAACGGATTTTTTGTAATCGAATAATCGGAACAATCGAATCAATCGGAACAATTAACATCATCGAATCAATGACTAAAGTTTTTACAATTTGCTTTTTATTATTGGCCTTTATCAGCCAACCATTTGCGCAAACATTTTCCGGAACCGGTGGTGTGATTCCAGACGATGGCAATGCGGTAGATTTCCCGATTCAGGTGAACGGCCTGCCCAATGCGGTAAACCTCACTGATTTCGGGCTTGAAAGCGTGTGTTTTGACATCACGCACACATGGACTGCCGATCTGGCTCTCTGGTTGATTGCCCCCGATGGCTCCGTCCTCCCCCTGGTTTCGAGCATTGGTGGCGATACGGATGGGTTTGTAAATACATGCCTGAGCGGCAATGCACCAAGTTCTATTTTCCAACAATGGTATCCATTCACCGGCACTTACCGGCCATTTGGCGACATGGGCCAAATCAATGGAAAATTGATCAACCCGAATGGCACCTGGACGCTCCACATCCTCGACACTTACGCTTTTGCAGATGCCGGCTCCTTGAACAGTTGGAATATTACCTTTGGAAACCAGCCTTGTGTGCCTTTCCCATTCGAATCCAGTGATTTACCAATTATCAAGATCAATACGGATGGTCAATTAATCACCAATGAACCGAAGATTAACGCGCATATTCAAGTGCTCGATAATGGTTCCGGGCAACGTAATTTCGTGAACCAAACGAATTTCGCATTTGAAGGCCTTATTGGTATTGAATTGCGCGGTTTCAGCTCTCAGGGCTTTCCCAAAAAATCGTACGCCATGGAAGTGCGTGATGAGTTGGGTGAAGACCTGGAAGTATCGCTGCTTGGTTTGCCTAAAACAAGCGATTTTGCCCTGATGGCTAATTTTAGCGATAAAACGTTGATGCGCAACGCATTAGCCTATGATATATTCAGGCAAATGGGACATTATGCTTCTCGCACCAGGTTCTGCGAACTGGTGCTCGATGGCACTTACCAGGGCATTTACATTTTAACCGAAAAAATCAAACGGGGTGAAAACAGGGTTGATATTGCACGTTTGTCACCTGCCGATACCACCGGAACGGATGTTACAGGTGGGTATATCGTTCGGGTCGACTGGAATACTTCACCGGGCTGGAACTCACAATTTTCGCAACCAAACAGCCCGAACATTTATACCTATTTTCAACACGAATACCCCGAAATTGACCGGATGCATCCCAGCCAAATCAGTTACATCCGGACGTATGTCGATAGTTTTGAAGTGGCATTGAATGGTGCTGAGTACCAGGATACCACCCTGGGATGGCGGCGCTTTGCCGATGAAAAATCATTTATAGACTACCTCATTCTGAATGAGATCAGTAAAAATGTGGATGGATACCGGCTGAGTACTTATTTCCATAAAGACCGCGACGACAACCCGGACGGTAAACTGAACATGGGCCCGCCATGGGACTTTGACCTTGCATTTTACAATGCCGATTATTGTGAAGCATTCCTGACTTCAGGATGGGCATACAACATCAATTACGTTTGCCAGGATGCAGGTATGCCATTCTGGTGGGAAAAGCTTGCTTCCGACACCCTGTTTTCCCAAAATCTGGCTTGTCGTTGGCAGCACTTACGATCCGGAGGCCTGTTAAGTAACCTGCACATCTTCAGCGTAATTGATTCTATGGCTGGTGTTTTGGCCGAAGCTCAGACGCGTAATTTCAACTTTTGGCCCATTTTGGGCACCTATGTATGGCCTAATCCGGGAGCGTTGCCCACCACACATGCAGGTGAAGTAACCAAGTTGAAAACCTGGCTTGCTGCCCGGCTCCAATGGCTCGACTTTGCCATCAATCAAAACCTTCCGGATTTAGAAGCATCTTTTACGGCCACGGCATTGAATGCATACCATTGGAAGTTTCAGGCGGCGCCAGGTTTTGAGTACAACTGGGACTTCGGCGACGGCAGCACTTCCACCGAAGCTTCGCCTGAGCATTTATTTCCCGGAGCCGGCAATTATACGGTTAAATTAACCATTTCAACACCATTTGGATGTGAAGCAGTTTCAAATCAAATCATCCAGATCGTCAACACCGGTACTGCCAATTTGGAAGGCGGATCGTTTAAAGTAATGCCGAATCCAGCCAACGAATTTATAAAGGTTCAGCTACCTGCTAATTTAAAAGATCAGGTGACATTAACAGTGGTGAACACCCTCGGACAAACAGTTCGCAGTGAAGTAGTTTCAGAAAATGCCCAGATACACACCATGCAGGTGCGCGATTTACCACCCGGAAATTATGGATTGGAAATCAAAGCAGGTGCTTTCAGTGAAATGGTGCGTATTGTTATCACGAATTGACTATCCGCTATCAGGAAACAATGTGGCGGAAATTGGAAATTAGGGAAATTGGGGAAATTGGGGAAATTGGGGAAATTGGGGAAATTGGGGAAATTAGGGAAATTAGGGAAATTAGGGAAATTGGGGAAATTAGGGAAATTAGGGAAATTAGGGAAATTAGGGAAATTAGGGAAATTGGGGAAATTGGGGAAATTGGGGAAATTGGAAAAAAAATTTCTATTTTCTATTTTTTGTTTCCTAATCGCG
>JAEUUR010000030.1 GCA_016787465.1 Saprospiraceae bacterium
AGCACTTCCTTTTTTTCTTTTCGGGTTTCAATGCTGACACCGGCAGCCATGTTGCGCACCATCGTTTGAACCGAATCACGGGTGTGGTCGAAGTGATAGATCAAGGCATTTTTGAAGATGATGTCCTGAAATTGAGGTGCAATTTCCGCAATCAGTGTTTCACCAATTTCCTGCATAAAAAAACCCATGGTACCGGCGAATTCGCTGTTGCCTTTTCCGTACGAAAGGGCGTAGTCCGCTACTCCGGACATCCATTGAGACATGAGGTTTAAAAACACGGTGCTGGAGTAATACGTGGAGTAATCGTAAAAAGGGCCTTCTTCGGGTTCCTCGTTGCGCTCAAGCAAGGGTTTCATTTTTTTTTGGTAGAGACCGTACAACGATTGGCAAGCCTGATCGATGATTTGGGTGTTAAAGAAATCCATAGTCGTCATTTTTTCGTCCCAGGTAAGTCCGTAGGGCAGAAGGTTCCTGTTGAGAAATTCCAGAGATTCCGTCAACGTGTGTCGGCAAATGAAATCAAAGCTCCCTTGATCCATCATACCCTCCGGGTATCTTTTTCCCAAAATTTGGGCGATGGTGTCATAATGGTACAATGGGCGAAGCAGGGGGCGTGGTTTTGAGACGTACTGATTTTTCTGACAGGTGAGCGACCCAAAATAGTTCATGGCATCCATTTCGCCTTGAGTAATGCCGTCTTCGTAGGCTTCGATGTACCCTTTCGCGCCAAAATCTTCGTTGATCTTTTTGTGATTGATCCGGATGCGCCCGTTGGGCAAAAAAGAAACATAGGGTTCAACAAAAAACAAATATGTTTCGTTCGGATATTGGTCGTGAAAATCGGCAACTGCGAGTTCACTGCCTCTGGCGGGCGCGGCATTATCTTTGCCGATTTTCCAACCAGCTATTGTATTCTCTCGATGTTTTCGTTTCACTGTTATCTGAGCGATGGAGTCGCTTTGATGCCGGGTTTCTACATTTTTTTTGGAACGCTCCTTAAAGGAAAGGCCATTGCTTTTGCAGGAAAAAAGCGCTGATAAAAGCACGGATGCAAAGAGATATAGATATGTTTTCATAATAAAATCAAGTTATTGGTTTAAAAATGGCAGGTGATATTAGGGCGATGTTCGGGTGCCCTGGTTTGAATTGTGTTTGTTGTTCAGGTTGATAATCATTTCTTCGCTCCCATCCATCTCGAACTTTACACGGTAAGTACTTCCGATGAGTAGCAGGGTGTATGCTTCGAAGTACTTTTGCAGATCCTTTTTTACGGATTTCATGACAGTTTCCATTTCGAAAGCGTCCTGGCTGATCGGGTTCTTTTTTATTGGAATTCGGTGTTGTCTGAAAATGCGTTCGAGTTCGGCCCTGGATACCCCTTTTATACCCATCTGAGAGAGATTTCCAATGCCGCATGGATCGTCGATGGACACATCGATAGCGCGAACGACATAATCAAAATGAACTACCTCCAGGATGGACGGCTTGGCCGGAGCGACAACAATGATCTCGTTCTGTTCATGGTTGAATTTTACCTTGATTTGAGTGTGTTTTAGCCTGAGTTTAAGAATCGTTATGATATCCATCTTCACATCCATGTTGATTTGACTTCTTGAAATGACATCATCTGCTGTCAGGGTATCACCTCGAATCTCGATGGTGCGATGTTCGAGCATGGAGCGAAGTTTCCGCTCCAAACCTTTTTTGTTTTTTTCTAAATCCAGTTGCATGGCGTGGTCGTACAATTGTTCAGCCCAACGTGGAATCAGCGATTGAAGGGCACAATCCGTTTGGCCTCCAAAGGCCCTCAAACCCGCTGCTGCCGTTTCACTCCAGCTTTCGAGCGCATCGGTATACACAGCATCGAGCATTGGCCCGAGTGCGGCTGTGTACATGAAAAGAAAGGCATCGATGGAGCGTACGCGCGACCAATCGGCGTAGCCGGGATCGTTTTTTGAATTCAGGTATTTGGCCAGGGTGCGATGCAATACCACCGCCAGTCGCTGGTGAATTTCCTGGTAACGGGCCATTACTTTCTCCTGAAAATTGGGTGGCTGGTTGGGGATTTGTGCGTTGATAACCGTGAGCAACCGAACGTTGATCTGATACAAGCTCTGAGAGAATTTATCAAGGTCCGCTCGTTGGTGTCCATTTTCCGGAAATCGAAGCCCTTTTACCAGGTCAGGCACTCCTTCAAGCGGCGTTTGGTTGTCGCAAGTGGTATTTTGCGTTCCCATCATCATGTAATGAGCATAGGTATCTTGAAACAAAGCGATCAATTTTTTTAGAAACCCTTCCACCCGGCCATCCTCTTTGCCACGCTCCCGGCCGATGGAGTCTGCAGAAGCGATCGCCCCAAGCAGTTCGGATTGCATTTGTTGCATGGCAGGAGCATATTTTTGAAAAAGCCAGGGTTGGTCGCGAAAGTCCCTTATAGTTTGAAATTGCGCATCTTTAGCCTGTTCTATGTTCTGTTCATAACCGTTTTTTGCCGCGTCGAAAGTGGTTGCTCTTTTTCTGGATTCTGCGAACTTCCCAATTACCCCATTGAACGAGCCTTGAAAGGAACAGGCTTCCAAGCCGAGCAACACAGCTAGTAATAGTGATTTTTTCATAATTTGAAGATGTTGGGCAAAGGACTAACAGGGCTGAAGCGTGCTTCAGCCTGTCAGCTCCTTTGTCGGTGAATAAAAGATGGTTATTTGCCGGTTACCGGTGGCGGCGGATTCAGGTAGCGATTCATCGCTGATTCAATCAATCCATTAAGTACATCGGGATGGTGATAACCGGGAATGAATTCGATTAATTTAATCTGACCATTCATGGTTTTGGCAACCAGGATGAGCGCCGGCGCTACCACTTTTCCCTGGAATAGCATTTGGCGCCAACGCTGAAAAGACCTGCCGAAACCGGATTGTTCAATGGCGATATTTTCCAAGACAATTTGTTCCAGGTAGGTGGGGTGCGTTCGCACATCATAATGCACCAGTTGAAAACTCTGAAGGGTTTGAGCTAATTCATGTGATGGATTTCGGAACAGGTAATAGAACATTTTCCTGGAAATAAGCATCGAATCGTCGTCGACGAAAATAGCGCCGAAGCTTACAATCGGGTTGTCAAGAATCTCTCCCAGGTCGCTTCGCCCTCTCGCATATAGTTTAGAAGATTCATAACCAACGCGTGTGTTGTAATCTTTTGCTGTTAATGGATCGTCGTATTTTTTCAGGTTCATGGTATCGTTTTCGAGCGCATGAACAATGGTAGTGGAGTCGGCAATCGACGGGGTTTGAGGTAGCGGTTTGCAGTTGAATAAAATGGCATCCTGGTGTCCTTGTATTTTTTCGACCTGCGGCTTTTGCTGAATGCCGGGGCGTTCTTCCACGCGATTGATCATGAAGCGGAATACCTCCAGTACGCTGAGATTGCCGGTGGTATTCAGGTCGGCCAGTTTCTGTTGACGCGGGTCGTTCAGCAAATCGATCAGATGGCGAGTCAATACACCATAGCCACCTACCTCATAAGCCTTCTCATTTACGTTGCAGGCTTTCAGGATATGTGCCGATTTCTTTGGGGCGACGGTTACTTTTACATCGATAATTTTGCCCGGATCTCCACGGGAGGGCGTCCGGCAACAGTCGGTAAAAAGGATGGTTGTTTTGGCTCCTTTATCACACAGTTTTTGAAAAACCTCGGCAATGGAAATGTTTTTAGGGTCGTCCCCATACGGGCTGCCGTCAAAGGGTACAAATTGGTCTTTGCCATCAAAAACCTGGCCGTGAGAACCAATATGGATGAGAAAAGTGGTTTGTGATTGTATGGCTAAAGAATCAATTAGCGCCCAAATTTGACCGCGTGTCACCTGATCATTTGTCAGCATGTAAACCTTGTAGCCTTGTGATTCAAGTGCAGGCTTCAAACGCAAAGCATCTTTTACACAAACCAAAGGAGCTCGATGAAAGGTTGATGTGTCGGGATAGTCGCCAACGGCCATAAGCAATGCAACTTTATCCTGGGCGCTCGATGAGGCCGCGAATAAAAAAATTGCCGCAAATAGCCGGACTTTGAGTAGTATGTTTGACATGATCGGAAAGTTTGAGTGTTGGAGGAAATAGTATCCTTGGGGTGTTGGATTAATTATCGGTCACTTGGTCAGTCGATCGTAAAAGCCAGCGTTGAAATCATCCATGTCCGGCAGTCGAGGTGATCGCTGTGTGTGTCAGTCTTGGCCAGTTTGGCTGCCGGATTGAAATAACCGGGGCCCACTTGCCAGGCATTCACATTCAGTTGCTTCGGGCCGTTGCGCAGCGAAGTGCGTTCTAAAGCAGCGGGCAACCAGTCGGAAAGCGGCCTTGGCGTATCGCTGAGCAAGGCGATAAAACGTGTTTCGCCGGTTTGCGAAGCAATGATGCCGCAACTCATTAAAGCCGGGAATTTGGAAGTCGGCTCGTCGGTTCCTGCTTCTTCGAAAATCAGGTTAAAACTGAGGGGGATTTTTCCGGCAGAAAGTTTCTGTTGTGCTTCGATTGGGGTGCTGGGATACCAAACGATCACCTGTTTTTCAGGTGTGATTTCCAACAGACTAATCCAGGGTTGCGAGGCATAATTGGAGAGCGAAAGTTGAACATAGTCATTTTGTTTGATACGCCCAGGCGAGCGCTCTCCGGAAAGCAACAAAGCCGGTATTTCAGAAACTTTGGAGCTGTAGTTGGTAAGCTTGGTCCAGAATTTCTCAGCAGTTTTGCTATCGGAAGGGCTCTTGACGCTTGAATAGCTGGAGCTACGATTACCAACTGAAGGTAGACAATCGCCTACCACCAGGCCTTCATAGTCAGCATCCGGGCGGCGGCGGAGTATTTTGACAGAAGCGGCACAAGTAACTTCTTCGAAAAGACACACCATGCCAGGTGCCAGTGTAGCATTACAGGATAATACAACCGTTTGTTTTTCAACGGATTTCACGATGAATTCCGGTTTGGTCGAGTCAGGCGTCATTAGGCTGAGTAAGAGTATTGTCCACATAAAAAAGCGGTTTTTTGGGGCGTAATGGTTTGAAAATCAAATCAATCAAGGGGTTACACAGATGCTAATAGTATCCCATCGGGCTGGGCATATACATGGGCGGTGCATAGTACGTGGGCTGATAGTAACTGGGCGGCGTATAGGCCGGAGGCATGCCGTAGCCGCCATATCCGCCTCCGCCCATGTGGTTTTGATAGCCTGGATTATACCCACCGCCCAAGTAGCTTTGATAGCCAGGGTAATAGTTGGCTGGCATGGGGCTTACAGGCTGAGGGTTGTAGTACTGCGGAGGCCGTTGAAATTGGTAGGGGTTGTATTGTGGCATGGGGGTAGGCATAGATGCTGAACTTCCGCCAAACCAGCCGCCAACCACGCTTTTTACTTGTTTGGCTGATTCATACCCCAGTTTGCCCCCGGCAATTGCGCCGCCCCAGCCGCCATAGATCCCACCCACGATGGCGCCGGCAGCAGCGGTGGTATAAGGCAGCGTTTTCCACACGGTTTTACCGAAACTCTTCATGGCGCCCCACAAGCCGCGGGTGGGCCCTGATTCGAAATATTTGTCGACCATCAAGTCAAACGAATCTTTTGCATGGGCGCATTTCGCCAAACCAACCTCCATGAGCAACCAATCCCGACCGAGTTTCGCATCGGCAAGTGGGATTTCTGGGATCACCTGAACGATTTTCCCGGCTATGATTGCCCCACTTTCCATCTCTACCGGGTCGAAGTTGGAACCCGGCATTTTCCCGGCGATGGCCTCCCGGAGTTTGGGCTCAAGGCAGTTCACACGTAGGTACAATTGGAGGCCAAACCACTTATCAGGTACCGTAACTTTGGTTTGTTCGAGCTCGCCCCTGGATTGGAGAGAAAGGGCAGGCGAAACAGCCGCCCATACCGACCCACGGGAGCCATTCGATCCTGCAGTTTCAATAAAATGGGTGATGCTCAATTGAACGCGTTCCGGAAGTGTAGCAGCCTGCGGGTGCTCGATCAGGTAGTTCTCTACATCAGCAGCTGAAATTTTGACACCTTTGGTAAGGATCTTGTAGTACAGCGTGAGCGCTTCGCAGGTCAGGTAAAACTCTTCAAATGGATAGTTCTGGGCGCTGAGATACAGTTTTACATTATTGTCCTGTTCCAGGTTGGCAGGCGGATTGGAGATATCGATGATGCCGTTTTTGGAAAGCACATAGAGTTGCACCGCCGTTATTTCTGGCTTGGTAGCCTCGATTTTCAACTGAGATGCCTTGTACCGAATTGCTTCTTCGAATGCCAGGGTGATGGGGGCGACTACCTCGGTTACATTGCTCCGGGATTGGGCATCCGGAATTCGCATGGCAGCAGCTGCTTTTCGCTGCTCGAGTCGTTTTGAAAGTTGTTGGGCAGTCTGCTGAGCCGTCAACAGGTTGCTGAATAGCAATAGGAGGGCCAGAAGACCAATGGTCAAATTAGTCTTTTTCATCATAAAAAAATTGAAAAGGTGAAAAAAGTAGAGGTTATGGGCGGTTTATCTGAACCAAAGCACCCAGCCATTCAGCGGGTGATTTAATGCCCGTACTGGGAGGGGTCAATCCGATTGCCTGAGCGACGTTCGCGGTGAATCCGCGGCAGTCGGAAAAGCCCAACAGATAATGTTTGTTACGGTAAGCATCGATCACGGCGAGCCCCGATTGAAATTGTTCGGCACTTACCGAAAACGGGTAGCTTACATCGTAGGGGCGCCAGCTGTCGTCGCTCAAACCGCTGGGGTAGAACCCGACTACGGTTTGAATTTGTGGGCTGTTGAACGAAACCCACACATGGCCGACCCAGCCGAATTCGCCGTTGGTATCCGAGATGTTGGCGTAAAAGGTGACCGTGTACTCGGGTGGGGCGGGTTTTGTGGGAGGGGGTTGATGCATGGGCATGCAAGAGATGAGCCATGCCAGGATGTGAATCAGCATAGAAATCAAGTTTGAAGGTGAATATTTTGGTATGCGTTTGTTGGGTTATTAAGAAATCTAGGTTAATGGGCTCAATTCACAAATTTCTTTAAGTGGCCCTATACTTTGATTGGATATAACAAATGTAAGGTTACTTGAAAATCCCTGGCAAGTCCATGATAATCCTGACATGAATTGCATAAACTTCGTCAATTTTGGTTGGCCTGGCTTTAAGTTACGAGATCATTACTCGGCAATTACGAGATGGCAATGGCTCGTTTTTTTTAGCAAAATGGATAGTACTTTTGTTTTTTAGTTAATATAAAACAAACCTATATGGCATATTCAAAATTACATGATTTTGAGCAAGAGTTCCTCAAAATGAAATTTATTGAAATTATTCGGAAAAATACTGGCCATGCTTTTCATCCAACTCAAACGTTAAAATCTTTTGAAGTCCTTTTAAAAGACATGGCAGAGAAATTCCAAAATTTGGGAATAAAAGTTTCAATTGCGGAAACAGTAGACGGAGCGCAATTGAACTTTGAAACACAAGGTGATAATTTAACTTATGCATGTGCTTTAAGGTCACTTCGTGATTTCTTCTATAGTTCGGATAAATATAAAAATGATACTGCATTTTTAAATTGTAGTTATTTATACATCAGTAACGGCACATACGACCGAACGTCATTTTGGAAAAAAAACCCAGAAGTATATCCAGTTATATCCCAGTCAGAAATTAATAATTTATTAGACTTAGCTTGGGGTAAATATCAAAAAGAAGTAGGGGGCGAAGCGTCTCTTAAGGAATTACCCAACTACATGATTTCCATGATTGAGAATATGAAATTGGTCGACGGATGTTCAAGTGAAGAAGAACTTGGTAGTTTCATTGAAAAGCCAATTTCTAGTTATCCTTGCCAAATATGGATTACAACATTAAATACTGTTTACTATTATATTTCAAATGGTCAAAATGCTCGTAATGATTACATCTCGTTAAATGAAATTTCACCCATTGAACAAAGCAACATCTCTAATGAGTCAAACATTCAATTGCAAGATGATAAAAGGCCTTTCATGGCCCTTAATATGATTACTACGGGAGTTATCCTGTTATTAATTTTCAGTTGCTTTAATTCTATTTGGTGGTTATATTTTATTCCATTTGCTTTTTTGTTTTGGGGACTAGGGCTCTTTTTTGCCTTGAGATCAGTAATGAAAAACAGTTTTGAGAATGGCAGAACAATCAGCAAATTTTGGGTTTGGTGGTTTGGTGAATCCTCCGTTACAATGAATACATTATTTGGAAAAGTGCGAATAGGAATTGTGCATGATGACAGCTTTGAGGTTCAAAAATCTCTTGGTGATCTGAGGAAAAATTTCAATGTTCAACTAATTGAATATAAAATAGCAGTAGAAAACAATGATTTGGAAAACGAACTAATTAAAGACAAGATTGAAGGGCTTTACATTTTATTTACAAAAAAAGCGTATAAATTGAGCTATAGTGCTATTCGTTCGTTTAGCCTTCAAAACCGAGACATTCCAGTAGTTTATAAAAAGTTTACAGGACTTGAAGACAAGCCAATAGAATTCGGAAATTCGGTTTCAAATTCAGAGGGAGATGGGTTGTGGCATTTATTAAGTCAAGCCATTAAACGTACAAAAAGATGGAGAGAAAACGCAAAAATTTTCCGAGATTATTCCAATATTGCATTGAGATTATTGGCAATATGCTTAATAACCTGTCTATCTATAATATTAACTCAGAAGTATTTTTATGTAACACTTCAAAGTGAAAATGAAAAAAGAGGAAATAATATCGTATCCCTTAGTGGTTTATATTTAAAAACCAATGCCGATCAGCTGACAAAAGAGCTTGAACTAATTGATACTGCAGAGCTTAATTTGAGTATTTGGCATTTAGAACAATCCAATAAACGAGCCTTACAATTAACCCGAAGTGATCTATCAATTGATAACGAACCAGTTTTCTTTAACCTGAGGGGGACAGGAATTGTTACTTGTGCTTTTAATGTTCTTCATTCAGATTCGGATTTAATAGCAGTTACTAGTTTTAAAGACAGTTTGGGCAATTTTGAATCTTTCAAGATTTACAATAATTTTGGAATAGACAACATAAGTGCTGAAGATTGTCAGTTTTGTAGGGATGAGCAGCCTAGTCGAAATAAAACCATACAAGGGTTTTTGTGTGTAATGGATGCCAACTCTAAAATGCTTATAATTTTAGAAGTAAAGCATTATGTGAATTTTAGTAGAAAACTTCTCAATACTCCTTCTGGAAGAAATCATTTGTGTATGAAACTAAAAAAAATATTGTCAGAGGCTATTAAGTCATTTGACGTCAATACATTCCCAAAACCTATAAAAGAATATAACAGTGAATGCTGAACCTCTCACCGCACCAACGTCACATCCCCCACCAACCCCACCTTCCTGCCAGGCTCATACTCCACCTCGGCCATAAACACGAACACCGCCGGCGCCAGCAGCTCCCCCTGAAACGTGCCGTCCCAACCCGCACTGCGGTCGTTGGTGAAAAAGCCCCGGTTCTCAAATACCAGGCTCCCCCAGCGGTCGTATATCCTCAGCCAGTTGACGGGCAGATTATCTTTGCTGAACAACGTGAACCGTTCGTTGAGCGCGCTGGATGTAGGACTGAAGGCATTCGGCGCATAGATGTTCGGCTGAATGACAATGCGTACCAGATCGCTGGCTTCACAACCCGCCGAGTCAATTACCGTAAGCACATAGTCGGTAGTTTCAAGGGGCCTTGCCGTGAAATTCAAAAAATCAGCGTCGCCCAATTCCGCCGGTTCCCAGCGCGTTTCCACTACGTCGCGACTGGGCGTTCCCTGAAGCAGCACCCGGTCGCCGACCTTGACGGGTTCTTCAATCCGCACAATCTCCAGATTT
Source organism: Saprospiraceae bacterium (assembly GCA_016787465.1). Classification (GTDB taxonomy): domain Bacteria; phylum Bacteroidota; class Bacteroidia; order Chitinophagales; family Saprospiraceae; genus M3007. Next base: position 9,888 of record JAEUUR010000030.1, read on the forward strand.
ACCCACATGCTGTCGGGCTGATCGATATACACTTCCATGGGCCGGTTGTAACAGCCCGTGG
>JAEUUR010000031.1 GCA_016787465.1 Saprospiraceae bacterium
TCAAAGGTTTGGGCAACGAGGTCGTAGTAGGTATTTTTCATCAACAGTCTCTGAATAACGGACAAAAGTAGTTATTTTCAGTAGTATAACGGAAATGGTTTTTAAACGCCTCTATTTAACATAATATAAATTATAGAACATATTTTAACCTTTTTTCCGAAGCCCATCACCAATACTTTGCAACATTGCGCCAAATGAATCATATTCCTTCTGAAACGACAATCCCAATCCATACCTGTCACGGCGTTGGCCAGAGATATCAGGCTCAAGCCGCTGATACATCTTCAGCCGCCATTGGTTATTCTTTGTCAGGCGAATTTCAATTGTCACATCTTCTCCAAGGAATCCGTCGTTAACCGGCAAACTGGCGCGACTGCCTATGCCAAATTGCGAACCTACCTGAACGGTGATCCGGTCGTTGTTGAATCCGCTTTTCAAACGCACCTGCAACTCACGGCCACCCGTAACCAATGATTGACCAGGGTCATTTAACGCATTTTGGTAATCGCTGTAAATAATGTCCAGGTCAATACTCGATACGTTGCCTTTAAACCACTCCGACGCCAACCCTGCCAGATAATTCGAAAACTGATTTCCAATCATCTGTGTGAACGTATTGTACAACGACGCTGCATAGTCGTTGGGTTGAATAAAATTGGTATTCGGCGGCAAAAAAGAACCAATGACTACCAGACCGAATACCTGCCTGGATAATTCGTTTTGGTCTTGTTTTAATACTCTTAACTTGTTGTCTGTCAGGCTCTTAAGTTGGCTAGTGACGTTGGGGAAATCCATGTCAAAAGAAATACTGGGTTTGAGCAATTCCCCTTTAAGGTGCATGGTAACTACTACTTTGGTAGCTTTTGCTGCTTCATCCTGAATGGTGGTCAACAGCTCCACTTCGTCGCGTACAAAATTGTACACGGCCGTAGATTGTTCATATTTTGCGTCGAGGTTAAGTTCGGCGCCATATGGGTCGCCATACCAGCTGATCGTGCCGCCTGAAACCAACGTGAAAGGTTTATTGACGAAATTTAACAAGGTGAATAAATATTCCCCTCGTACAATTTCATACCGCCCGTACATTTTAAAATCCCCTTCCCTGTTGATATTTAATTTGATATCCCCACTACCCCAACTTTTGATAATGTCGCCAGCCTGTTCGTCAAAGATCAATTGCACCTCGGCCTCTTCGGTGACGGATAAATTCATTTCAAAATTCAATCCTTTCAAATCTGTGAAAGAGAAATTTTTGTTTGGCTTTCCTTCTTGAGTACCTTCCTGCTGCGAATTCGTAAAGTTGATGAAGTTGATATTTTTAGCATCGGAGGAGGATGTGAGTGGAATATACAAGCGGGAATTTTTTCCTGTAACCGCCGTAACAACCATGTTGGTTCTGGAAAATGATCCTGAAATTTCACAAAGAAAATAACCTATTCCCAATCCGTAATACAACTCATTATCCTGTGCAGTGGTGTTCAAAATGGTAAACGCTCTGTCAGCAGATTCAATCGTACAATTCACACGCCACTTGCTGAAATTATCGTGCGACAAAGTGCCATTAACGTAAGCCATGTGCTCCTGAGTCGCATCCCAAATGGTGTCTTTTAATACCTCAATTTTATTCGGTTTCAGAACAACTTTTTGATTTTTAATATGAAACATCGCTTTGAGGTAATCGAGTTGCACTTGGCCTTGCCGGATATCCAGAGCGCCACTCACCCCTACCCTATCTGGCGACCCATCGAGCGTCAACTGGCCGTCAAATTCACCTGCTGTTTTGGATATTTCCGGAATGAATGTTTCAATAATGTCTAATGGAAAGCCATCAAATGTAGCCGAAGCGAATAGTTCGCCAGATTCAACATTTGATTCTAAATCATTCAAATACAGTGATTTAGATGAATTTGGCAGCCATGCCCCTGCAAGCCTGAGTCGGTTCGACTGATTTTTTTGCAGAAATATTTTGGCTAATAATGGCGACGACAAATCTTCCATATCCAGATTGCCGGTCAAAATACCGTATGGCTGTTCATTGAGGAAAAAGGTGTCGGTCAGGAACCCTGCTTGCATGCCTTCAAGCAGAAAAATGTCCTGGATGGAGATGTCAAAGTCGTAGATGTTTCCTCGTAGTGTCAAAAATTCAGGATCAAGCAAGCGGTTGAATTCGTTCAGGTTGAAATTTGTCATGGAGAATACCGCTCCCCTTCCATTGTTCTGATCTTCGAGCAAAATCCGTTTGTTCCCGTTAAAAAATTCAAACTCATTCGTTTCAAAATATTTCGAATTGAAGCGAACGAAGTTGTTGTCAGCAATCAACCATTCCTGGCTGAACATCTTCATTTTTGATGAATTAAACCGCACTTGCCAAAGTGTATCAACGATACTCAATTCGCCTTTCAAGAACACACTTTCAAGGTAGTAGCTGATATTTTCCTCATTTTTCCGCTCCTTGGCTTCAAGGTTGAAGTACAAATTATCACCAAAAAATGCGCCGGATAACTCCACCGGCGGAATTGATTTTGAACCCGACAATGCAGTATTGGGCACCCAAATATTGAACCATGTGCTATCTTGATGGTTGTCCATCCGAATACTTGGATCCTGAAAAACCAAGTCGCCAAAAGCTAATTCCGGCATATTCAGTCGCAAGTCAGACAATCCTTTGCGTGCCTCGACATTTATTTTCAAATACACATTTCTCAAGGTATCGAGGTTGGGAGAAATGAGTTTCGTCAGGTTTTTAGAATTATGTATTTGAAGGGTTAGAGAATAGGAGTCGTCGGCATTCAATTGGTTTTCATCAACTTTCAACCCTAGTTGACGGGCAAAAGCCTGGTGATTTTTGCTGAACTGGCCAATCAGGTTTGGAATAACCTTGTCAAGGTTAAACCTGCCCGACATTTCACATTTTGCGATGTCGGAATTAAATCCAAAATATCGACTGCCATTGGGTCTGAAATAAGAGCTGAAACGCAAGGAATCAATTCTATGCCAATCTTCGCGGTCTTGTAAAATCCGGATGTTCCGAACCAGCGCCGAGCCTGTAATTTCATCAAAATTTTTGCCCCTCAGGCTTAAATGTTCGATATCTCCAAACAGCACGATATCCTGGTTGGATAAATTCAATACCCCTAAATCAAGCCTGCGCAGGTCGGCACTGAAGTCAAATTTCGGGGTGTCTTCTTTCAGGTTAATGACGCCATCGAATGTAAAATCTACGTTTGGGTCATTACATCTCAACTGTCCGTCAAAAATCTTCTCGTTAAATGCGCCGTTGAGATAGATGTCACGGTAGCTGTACCCTTTAAAGGTAAGGGTGTCTATCTTGCCGTTTATTTTCGTGTTAATGGTGGATAAAGTAAGCCCAGTTGAATTTTCTGCAATGCTGACATTAAACGTTGCTCTGCCGAACTGGCTGTTTCCCATCCAGGTGGCCATGTCAAACTGTTGCATTTTTAAACCTCCGCTGTACGTAGCTTTTTTGGGTCCATCTTCCAGGTTTAACTGCATGTCTACCCTACCCGCCCCCAAATCTGAATTCAAATCCCCGTACAGCACATGGTCGACCCAATCGAAAAGCTGGTAGTTGCCTTTAAAGGTTACACTGCCGAGTTTGAAAAATTGCTCAGGGGGTTTAAACCCGGGGATAATCCGTTCAATGGTAGACAAGTCGGTTCTAAGCTCTTGAAAATCAATACTTAGCATTGGCGGCTCTTCTCTGCTGTTGAGGTTGTTTCCTCTGAAATCGCAAGAAATTTTTGCGGTATTCCCCAATGCTATTGTCAAACCGTCGGCGCGTAACCTGGCTATTTTCCCGTAAATGTGTCCACTGATTTGAGCAACTTCTTGCTGATTTTGAATAAAAAAATCATTTTTGGCAAGTTGGTTGTCCACATGCGTGAGGTCGCCTAGTTTCAGTTCTGAACCTTGTGTCAAACGAATATCCAAATACACGCTGTCTTCGAACCTGCGCAGGTCACGATAGCCGGAATAGACGAATTGAATGGTATCGCCCAAATGTGAACCTTCTGTATTGATTTTTGCTTTTACCAGGCTGGCCAGGGTATCTGAAATCATTAACTCCTCCACTTCTGCATGAATTAGCTCAAATCCGCTGGTTTCTTTTGCGGATAAATGGGTAATTCTTCCTTGCAACGAAAATTCATTGCTGTCGAAGCGATCATTGAATACGAGCTTCTCCCCTTGCAGGTTGATTTGTTGTATATCGAGATGTTCATAATCCATCACTCCGGGAAGTGTGGAACGGCCTGCAGATGCATCAAACATATCCATTTGAAACCTGCCTTTGGTGAGTAACAACTCCCCTACCCTGAAGATCAGCGGTTTGCTTTCTTTTGGCGGTGACGAGGTGCTATTTGATATCCGAACTGCCGGTGGTGTATATGGTTTGGAGGCCTGACGTTCGTACGATTCAAGGTCAACCGTCAAACCGTCAAAATGTGCGGAGCGTATATCGATGAGGTCGTTGTCAATGTCAATGGAATTAATTCGGAGATGGCCATACGGCACGGAGAAAAGTTGGCGTTCACGGTCAATAATTCCAGGATTTTTTTTGTTGTTTGTTGAAATATCCTTGATGAACAGTACATCATTGAGCAGCAGGTTTTGAATGCTCAGCCTGATGCCTCCGGACTGTTTTTTGTTGCCGCTGGGTTTGGATACTTTAGCCAGGAAAGTTTTTAACGTGTTTTTGGCGTCACCTTCTTCTCTATTGATGTAAACTCTTGCGCCTGTAAGACCGATATGGTCAATTTCTGCTTCGTTTCCAAGAAATGCAAAGAAGTTCGACTTCATGCCGGCATCAAGCCTGGAAGCGAAAAGCAAAGTGTCACCTTTTTCATCGGCAATAAAAAATCCTTCC
>JAEUUR010000037.1 GCA_016787465.1 Saprospiraceae bacterium
CTCCCCGGTCTCATTGGCCTTTCCTGCATCCTTTTTTGCCGGTTTTCCTGAAGTTTTTTCACCAGTGATTCTCTGAATTCACGTTCTGCGAAAGGTAGTTTCGCAATTTTTCTGGACGGAAGCACTTTGCGCAATTTTTGATAAAGGTCTTTTTCCAAATCCAGTTCACGTTGTTTTTTGTCGAAGTACCGTTTGATTTGTTCTTCTACTTCAGCATCGCTCATTTGGTCTTCCTGTTTTTGAGCTTTCATATCTTGTTGAAGCTGTTCGCGCCGGTCGAGAAACTCATTATAAATAGGCCAAAATCCCTGTGCCTCTTCGGAGGAAAAGCGGAGTACCCTTGAAAATACTTCTGCGCGGTAATTGGCTAGTCGTTCATCGCGACGGTCGGGGTCAATCTGTGCCGTTGTTACGCTTGTCAGCGCGATGGAAAAAACGGCTAGAATCATTAACTTTTTCATGGCATTGTTCATAAAAAGTGATGGCACTGTGTTTATTTGTTACAAAATTTCTTCGAGTTCTTCCTCGGTCATGTCGTTTAGAATTGATTCGACATCTTCCGGTGCGATGATGTCTTCTATTGAATCAGGGCTTGTAGACGGTGCATGGCTTGGCGGAACGATATCCAGTTCTTCTTCAGACGGAAGCATTGCAAGTTGTTCGGTTTCAAAATCATGCAGATTGTCCAATACATAGGATTCAATTTCATCCTCGGTCAGTTCTGTGGAGGCTATTTCATTGTCTGTCGGCAGAACATTTGACTGAAAGAACCAAAAGGCTGCTATCAAAACGGTAAATGCGGCAGCAATGGCCATGACAGGAAAATACCGGGATATTTTATTTGTTTTAACCTTAAAGGATTGCAACTCCTGTGGCCTTTCAATGCCTGATTGTTCAAGTCGTTCAAACAATCGGTTTTCAAAGGTTTCAAAGTAATGATCGGGCACATGGAATCCGTCCTCCTTGTTTTTCAATTCATTCAGCAAGGGAGGGAGGGGGTCGTGCAATGGCAGTTTACTCATGTTGTTGAATTTTGGGGGTTAGGTTTCTTTAAATGCACTTTCAATTTTTTTTACGGCATGATGAAACGAAGCTTTCAGCGCCCCGACCGACGTATTCAATATACCGGCCATCTCTTCATAGGGCATTTCATCATAATACCTCAACTTAAACACAATACGTTGTTTTTCAGGCAATTCGGCAATCGCAACTTGAAGTTTAATCTGAATCTCATCACCATCAAACCATTCATCAGCTTTTAATTTGGAGGCAGCCAAGCTGACTGACCCGTCGAGCGAATTAGTGGCATGCCTGGCTTTGCTTTGCAAATAAGTGATTGCTTCATTGGTGGCAATTCTGTACAACCAGGTGTACAACTTCGATTTTCCCTCAAAATGAGCGATGCCCTTGTAAATTTTAATGAACGTATTTTGTAAAACATCATCCGCATCATCGTGTGCCAGCACCATTCGTCTGATATGCCAATACAAACGCTCTTTATACTGACTCATCAACATCCTGAACCCGCGTTCGAATGTGCGCTCCGAAGCAAGCAGTTCCAGTAATTGTTCGTCTGTAATTGAAATAGTTGCTCCAGTCTGCAAGTCTCCGAAGTTTGTATATAAGACGATGAGTAGGTGATGTGGTTTAACGGGTAGTTAAAAAAAATTGACTTTCCGCATATTGCACCACAAGATCAGGCTATGCGGTCTTGCGTTTTTTATCTAGAGGGGAGCGAATTCAGCTTTTCCTTTGGAAGCGACCACAATGAAACCTCCTGTTCAAAATTGATCCAGCCCGGCACAGTCACATAGTTTCTAACAAACTGAAAACCAATATTTTGAAGCGTTTTATTGGGCGCTGCATTCAATTTGTAAGGTTCACAAAACAACTCCTTCAACTCCAGATTTTTAAAAAACCAGGGGATACACATTTTTACAAATTGAGTTCCAATGCCTTTTTGTCGGTGACCGCCAACCCACAAATGCAGGTGCATATAAGCCGATGTGCCGAAAACAATTTTGTTGACATTGCAATGCCCTACCGCTTCGCCATCGATTTCCCAAATCATACAATAGGATTTTTTTGATTCGTAGGGTTCTTGTATCTGAGCGCCAAGCATTTCCTGCCATTGTTGGCGGCTTGGCATTTTTTGCAAATCAACGCCCATGCCTTCCAGAAAATCAGGCGAGGCATTCATCCAATAATCGGCGATTTTATCAATGTCCCGATTTTCTATTTCTCTGACAGTTAAATTCATCATGGATATTAATTGACAAGAGCCTAACGGTGAAAGGCGTCAGGCTCTTGTATAACTTTAAAACTCGGTAGTTTTTTACCTGTTCAACACTACCTTTTTAACTACCTGGTCATTACCAGTCCGGATAATGAGTGAGTACAATCCGTCTGAAAGGTCGCCCAATTCCAATTGAACTTGATTTTCACGTACGGAATGATGTTCCATAACCCGTCTGCCAGTGAGGTCAAAAACCTGGAGGAACAATTCACCATCCTTCAATTCATCTGGAATTAACAAATTTAAACGACCTGCTGTTGGGTTTGGGAACACCTTAATATCGTTCAACAAGGTCGGAATTTTCACCGACGAGGTGTTTTCCACCGTTACGTTCTGGCTGACTGTGCACCCGTTATCATCTGTAACGACAATGGTATAATCGCCACCAGGCACGCCGGAAAGATCTTGCGTGGTTGCAACCTCAACGCCGTTCAAAGTCCATGAATAGGTATAGGGTGGCAAGCTGCCTTCCACATCAATAAATACTGCGCCGAGGGTTTGGAAATTAAAATCGTTGATCACTGTATCAACATCCAACAGGAATTCGGGCAGGATGGTAACTTCAAAAGAGCATGTTCCCACATTGCCCTGGCTATCCGTGTATTGATAGGTTGTTGTAGTAGAACCAACAGGGAACACAGCGCCAATGGGCAATCCTTCCACAATATTGAACGAGCCGCCTAAAATGAAGCAGTTGTCGGAAGCTGTTGGCGCCTGGTAGGTCACCGGGTTATCTTCAAAACACAACACCAAACTTGGCGAACAAATGAGGCTTGGCGGCGTGTTGTCAACTACAGTGACTGTTAGTGTTTGGCTGGCAGTATTTCCTGAATCATCTGTTGCGGTTGCTATTACTACATGCTCTCCAAGTTGAGTGCAACTGAATACAGCCGGTTCGTATGAAACCGAAACCTGACCACAGTTATCTGTTGTTTGGACGTCCGTATTCTGAACAGACAAAACCACCTGGCCATTTTGGCCAATTGAAACGGTGGAATTATTAGCTGTGATCGATGGTACTTCCGTATCGGTTGATAACACGGTAAATGTTTGATTCGCCACGCAGCCGTTTTCATCCTGAACGGTTGCCGTATAGGGGCCGGCAATAAGTCCCACTGCATTCAAACCATTTTGGCCGTTGCTCCAGCTTACCGACAAATTTCCTGTGCCGCCACTTACCGATAAGGCGATAGAACCTTCGGGATTGCTTGCGCAGGAGGTACTTTGAATGGCGTCAGGGACGATAGAAAATGGCGCAGGGCCGAGTAATTCAACGGTTACAATAACCTGGCAGTTGGCGTCATCCGTTACTGTAACCTGGTGGGTGCCTGCGAACAAATTTTCTTCTGTTGCCGCCGCGCCTCCGGTACTCCATGCATAGGTGAAATTACCGTTTCCGCCGGTTATAACCAAGGTAACTGCTCCATTATTGGCGCCCGGGCAGTTTGGAGATGTTTGAATCAAATCTGTAATCAGGCCACAACTTCCGGGAAGTACTTCTACCGTTTGTTGGCTGGAACATCCGTTTTCGTCGGTAACGGTGATGCGGTATGCGCCTGGCGCAAGATTCGTTAGCGAAGCCGTAGTTTCCCCGTTGCTCCAATTGTACGTGTAGTTGCCGGTTCCGCCGGTCGGCGAAGCCGAAGCTGTTCCGTCATTGGTATTTGCTCCGCTGGTGGTTGAGCCAACTGCATTCGCTTGCAATGCTTGGGGTTCAAGGATGGTAAATGTTTGAACTTCAGGACAATTAGCCGCGTCAGTAATTGAAACTGAGTATTGGCCAGCAGGCAAACTATCGATCGAATTTGACGTTTCGCCGTTGCTCCAAAGAATGGTGAACGGACTTGTTCCTCCAACTATATCCAGACCGGCAGTACCATCTACTTCACCAAAACAGCTGATATTTGCCACATTAACCGTTGTTTGCAGGGTACAGTCGTATGGACTGACATTCACTGTTTCAACATCTGAACAACCATTGGCATCCGTTACCGTTACTGTATAAGCGCCTGGAAGCAGTCCTGAAAGTGTTGCATCGGTTGATCCGGTACTCCAAACGAAGTTGTAAGTCGGCGTGCCTCCAGTTGGATTGGCCGAGGCTGAACCATCGGAAGTGCCGTTTGCCGATTGATCGGTTCCACTTGTACCGGCATTCAAGGTAACTGGCGCCCCAATCGTAAAGACGGCCGTTGATGAACACCCATCACTATCTGACACCGTAACAGAATAATTTCCTGCGCCTAGTCCAGCATTGGTTGCGGTGGTTGCGCCGTTATTCCATTGGTAAGTATACACGCCGTTACCTCCTGTAACCGCCACCGTTGCGCTTCCATCAGCAGATTCGGCACAATTGGCATCATCAAGGTTTCCAGCAGTAGCCACTACCGGGTCGTATTGAACCAGGTTATAATTGGCTACACTGGAACATCCGGTTGAAGTGTTTACCACAGAAACTGAATATGCTCCCGGCGTATTGACTTGTAAAAAAGCCTGGTTGCCGGTGTTGGTTGTTCCGCCGCCGGGCAATGTCCATTGATGGGTCAGAAACGCCAGATTATCATTGCTCGTAGCCAACAGATTTACTGCATTGTTATTGCAGTTCAAGTTTGCCGACGAACTTAATGTGGTTCCCGGAGGCGCATTATTGAGTGCAACTGTTGCGACGGCAGTGGATGTGCAACCATTTGGCGCCCTTGCAACTACTTGATAATCACCAACTACCGTAGCTGTTGGATTAGGCAAATTAGAAGAAAATCCGTTAGGCCCGCTCCATTGATAAGTTACGCCCATGGTTGACGAGCTGGCATTTAGCGCCACACTCAGTTGAATACAGGTAATATCCCCTCCTGTCGCCGTTACCCCGGGAGGATTGGTATTATCAACAACCGACACACTACCTGTATTGGTGCATCCGGTTACGCCGTTGGTAACTGTAACCGTGTAGGTACCGGCTACGCCAACCATTGGATTTTGCTGGTTGGAAGTAAACCCGTTCGGCCCGGCCCAAGAGAAGCTTGGGTTTTGAGCGTTGGTGGTTAATTGCAGTGGAATGTTCGGCTGTGCGCAAGTAAGAGCACCGCCGGCGGCATTTACGGTTGGGGGCAGAACCTGAGCTGTTACCGTCACATTAGAAACCGCGGTGCAACCGTTGTGGAGGTTTGTCACCCGCAATGAGTAGGTGCCTGGAGCATTGACGGTAGGCGTCAGCGTGGTTGATCCCATCACGATGTTACCGCCTAACAAGGATTTCCAGAAGTAGGTGAAATTTGGCCCTACAGAACCAGAGCCCTGAAGTTGAACTTGGGGAACTGCGCAAGATAATACCATATCGGGGCCTGCATTGGCTTGCGGCGTAGTCAGGTTGCCGGGCACCTGTACCCAAGCCGTATCTTTACACTGAACGCCACCTACAAAATTGGTAACGATCAGGGCATATTGGCCCGGTGCATTGGCGATGGCTGTGATTGAATTACTTAGCGTCTGACCATCCCCGTCGATCCAGCGGTACGACACCGTATTTCCAGTAGTTGAACCTACACCTGAAAGCGGCACGGAAGTAACTTCACATGTGATTGTGTCAGGAGGTTGCACCACTGCTTTGGATTGGATACGAACAAGTGTAAAGTTAACCAGGCTGTCGCAGCCGGCAAAAGAGGACAGAATTTCCTGATAGGAGCCGGTTTCGCAATACGTGAGGCCATTGATTTCAAAACATTCGTCTTTACACAGGTACTTAACCGGCAAATTGGTATAATTCAACGGAAGTACCCTTAACGTTTGACGAACGGTGCTGTCGCAACCCAGATAAGACTGATAGGGAGTGGATGTGAGGGTATAGGTTCCGGGAGCCGCAAGAATATTATGCGGTTCTTCAGGCCATTCGTAAGGAATCTGTTGGTAACAAACAATTTCCTCTGGCAGCACATTGATTGGAATGGGAACGTTTGAAACCGACATACATGCTGTTACTGGAGGGGAGCAGACATTTGATGCTGACACACAAACATTACCGCCGCTGTTTCCAAATGTGATGTCAACGGAATTATTTCCCTGAGCAGGCAATACCCTTACATTACCTCCGCCATTGATACTTGCGCCGACAGGTGCCGACCAGGTGTATGAAACGGCATTATCCACTGGAGGAATCGTATAGGTGGCCGTACCGTTAGGGCACACCTGGGCATTGCCGGCAATGGATCCGATAGGGCCGACTGGCGGTGGAGTTGTGGAACCTGAAAACACATGGATCGTATAGGTACATTGAGAACTTTGATAGCCATCGATCACCAATTGATATGGGTGGCCTACCGTGAGATTTGCCAACTGTAGAAAAAATGATCCAGCCAAATTCAGTTGTACAGGACCGGGCACACATACAATCCCGTTGTTGCAATTGTCGAGAATTGCCGCTTCCAATCCGGTACCCGAATAACAAGTACCAAGATTAATTTCCAATATGAGGTTGGTTGAGCCTGCAATGAACCCGTAAAAATGCGGATTATCTATTATTATCGCATCATGACAAAGGTTTGGGTTGGCGCCTGGTATTTGAGGTAAACCTGTCGTACCGGTAAGGCCTTCCAAATCGCATGAAATGCAAGAAGATGCGCACGTGAAAGCGAAATTTAGTCCACCACAAGCAGAAACGCCTTGAGCTTGAAGTTGAACACCATTGAATACCGATAAAATACAGGCGGCAAGTAGAAGATTTTTGAACATAATCGGTGTTTAAAAAATGAACATGGGAAAAGGTTTGAGCGTGGCAAATGGGAGCTTCGGAAGCGTGAGAGCAGGGATTATTGAACCAAACGTACTGCCTGCTTAAAAGTTGTATCCCAGGCAGAAACCAATTTAATCAGGTAATAGAGGCCGATTGCGCCGATTAGGTGTTTCAATGTATGACCGCTCCAAAAACCGAGCCATTGATAGGTTTGAAGGTCAAAATATTCGAAGAATTTAGCCACAATGTAAAAACCCAACACGAGCCAGAAATAATGGCTGTATGTTACTTTTTTAGATGACAATAAAATAATTGCCGGGCCAATGATCATGGGAAAAAACTGTACGAATGCATACAAGCGCAAATCCCCACATCCCAGACTTTCTGTATATTGCCAGTACCAGATGCTGAACAAACCCAATGGAACTGAAATTAAAAACGTCCAACTGCCAATCCTCGGATCGATAAAGTCGTAAACAAGCAGTGAAAAGACCGGCATA
>JAEUUR010000050.1 GCA_016787465.1 Saprospiraceae bacterium
GGTCAATAATTCCAGGATTTTTTTTGTTGTTTGTTGAAATATCCTTGATGAACAGTACATCATTGAGCAGCAGGTTTTGAATGCTCAGCTTGATGCCTCCGGACTGTTTTTTGTTGCCGCTGGGTTTGGATATTTTAGCCAGGAAAGTTTTTAATGTGTTTTTGGCGTCACCTTCTTCTCTATTGATATAAACCCTTGCGCCTGTAAGACCGATATGATCAATTTCTGCTTCATTTCCAAGAAATGCAAAGAAGTTTGACTTCATGCCCGCATCAAGCCTGGAAGCGAAAAGCAAGGTGTCACCCTTTTCATCGGCAATAAAAAATCCTTCCAGAACTACATTGTCAAAAAACTCCAGGTCGATTCTTTTCAGCGAAACTTCGGTTTGCCATTCTTCGGATAAATAACGGACAACCTTTTGAACCAGCCAGTTTTGGACACCCGGCATTTGCAGGATAAAATAGAGCAACACCAATAACAGCGCCAGGCCGAAAACTACGTTTTCAACCCGTCGCCAAATTTTTCTAACCGGAGTCCAGAATTTGTTATCCGGTTTCCGGCGAATCACATCCTTATTGGGTAACTCAGTCGGCATCAACTAGATCAGCGCATTTTGTCCTAAATAGAACGATAAAGGCGGTTTTTTGTGAATAAATGGATTGAATTTAAGAGAAAAAAAACAATTTACGCCGGCATTTAGTTGACGATTGCCACGTTGTAAGCTGATTTTACACCAGTTTGAAGGTAGCGGCGCCCAAGAGGCCTTTATCGCAATAAATTCCTACAACATAATTTCCGGCTTTTAGTTTTTCATCCAATTTGTGCGTGAAAGACAAACGTTGTGTGTTTTCCAACATGACCGCTTTTACTTGCTGTGCAATGATTTCGACAGGCCCTGATGGAGGATAAACCGTTGTTTTGATCGGATTTGAGGCGCCAATTGGATTGCCTTTGTCGTCGGTTACTACCAGGTAAATTTTTTGTAATCCCTGAAAAGGCTTCGGTACTTCGGCTAAGTCGAAACTTACGAACAGTTCTCTTGCTTTTTTGGCGCGATAGGTAAATTTGTCGCCCTTGCGTTCCAATTGAACAGAAAATGAAGAAGCTTTGAAAGTGGCTGACTGTGTTTTTCTGATTTGCTCTTCCAGTTGTTTGGCCAAATCCTGTACCTGACCGGTAAGCTCCGTATTTGAACCTTTCAAACTGGAGTTTTCTTCCGTCAGGCGTTGATTTTCCTGTTTAAGTGATTCATTTTCAGCCTTTAGTGTCGAAACGATGGTTTCCAATTCGATTTTGGTTCTTTTTAATTCTTCCACCTGCGCGCGCAGGGCCGCAATATCTTTGGCTGTGGTATTTTTGATCTGTTGAATATTGGCTTCTTTTTGTTGTACCAATTGTGCGGAGGAATTCATCCTGCCTTGTAAACTTTCGTTTTCCGTCCGAAGCTGCGAATAAGCATTGGTAAGGCTGTCTAAAGAACCTTCAATTGCTGCTTTTTCGGTGGTGAGCGCCTGCATTTCAGTTTTCAATTTCTCATTTTCAGAAAAATAGTTTTTTGACTTTTGCCAAAAAAAGAATCCGAGTGCTGCGGCCAGCAAAAGCAGTACGGTAACTACGATGCCGTAAATGTTGGTATTCTGATTGTTGCTCATGATATGTTAGGTTGATGGAAAGAATGAGTCACTGCCTTTTAAGTGAAAGTAAACTGCTCACAAAGGTATAAAATTGTTTTTGCGCGCCTTTAGGATGTTTTTGGTGGTTTAAGGTACATTTTCTTAACAATATGTGAATGTCTGGGCTTTGGCGTCCGTTTTGAGTCTAAATTTGTTGAACCGTCGAATTTAATCCGGACAGTTACCGGTTTTGGCGGTTCTTTGTCGTTTCGACTGATCACTTTTACAACATTTACCATGCAACTTTTTTCTCGGTCATCCACCCCTACCCTTCTTTTATTATTGATTTTCAACATTTTAGCATTGTCTCTGAACGCCCAGATTCCAACTGGGAATCGGCCTGGCGGATTCGGCGGTAATGCTGCACAGTTTAATATTGGTCGTTTTTATGGCAAAGTGGTAGACGAAACTACCGGGAAAGGACTGGCCTATGCATCTGTTCAATTGCATGGAATGCGTTGGGATAGCACTACAAAAAGCATGCAAAAAGCTATTTTGGCAGGGCAACTCACCCTTGAAAATGGCGATTTTAGCCTGGAAAACCTGCCGATAAGGGGCGAAATGACTTTGAGAATCAACTACTTAGGCTATGCGGAAACCGAAATGAAAGTTTCGTTTGGCGATCTGGGAGGGCGTTTGAATGGCGGCTCAAGACCCAATGGAGGAAACCCTGGCGCCATGGCTGGCGCAGTGGATAAAGATTTAGGAAACATTAAACTTGCTGCCACATCCAGTTTGTTAAAAGAAGTGACCATTGAAGGCTCTGCCTCACAAATGTCGCTGGCGCTAGATAAAAAAGTATATCGAGTGGATAAAGATAATGTAGCTGCCGGCGGAACGGCTGAAGATGCCTTGAAAAACATTCCCACGCTGAATGTCGACATTGATGGCAATTTAACCCTTCGCAGCGCAGCGCCTCAGATCTTTGTCGATGGCAGGCCAACCAACCTCACATTGGATCAAATTCCTGCAGATGCCATCGATAATGTGGAAGTAATAACCAATCCTTCTGCCAAATATGATGCTTCAGGGGGCGGTTCCGGGATTGTCAATATTGTGTTGAAAAAAGAACGACGCATTGGGTACAACGGCTCCGTAAGAACCGGTATTGACATGCGCGGGAGAGCAAATCTTGGCGGCGATATCAATGCCAGGGAAGGCAAAGTGAATGCTTTTATCGGACTAAACCTTAACCAACGCCGGAATTTAAGCGCTGCCGGTACCGACAGATTTAATTTTGATCTGGAAAACACCCCTACTTCTGATATATTCCAGACGAATGCTCCAGTGAATAATGGTTTTTTTGCGATGGGCCGTGCCGGTTTGGATTGGTTCATCAATAACAGGAATACCCTGACCATCAGCGGCAATATTCACGGCGGCTCCTTTAAAGCAGAAGATCAACTGAACCGACTTGAAAAATTCTACCTGGATACGTTGCCTGATTATGATGTTCAGTCAACCCGCTTTTCCAATACAGACCGCCAATTTAGAAACATCGGATCCCAATTGCTCTACAAATATCTATTTCCTAAAGAAGGTAAAGAATGGACGGCAGATCTCAATTACAACACTTCAGTTTCTGACAATAACGGAGATTTTCGTACAGAATATCTGGGCTCCTCTACCCCATCGCTAGAGCAACAAAAAGGTGACGGCGGTAACCAATTTGTCACCTTTCAAACCGATTTTGTAAATCCGATTTCTAAAACACAGAAAATTGAACTTGGGGCTAGAGCGGCTATTCGTGATTTCAACAGCAACAATGCCAGCTATGTGTTCGATCCAACCCAAAATCAATTTATTTACGTGCCTGGTTTTACGGACAAGTACAAGTTTAAAGATCAGGTGTATGCTGCTTACGGTACCTACAGCCAGTCTTTCCAAAAATGGGGTTACCAGCTTGGTTTGCGTGCCGAAAGTTCTACCTACACAGGCACTTTGATTGACAGAGATACTTCTTTCAGGAATGATTTTCCATTCAGTTTGTTTCCCAGCGCATTTGTGACTTACAAATTGAATGAAAATGACAACATGCAGATGAGTTTTACTCGCCGGATCAACCGCCCCAATTTCTTCCAATTGGTGCCCTTTACCGATTTTTCAGACTCGCTGAATATTTCACGCGGCAATCCTGATTTGATCCCGGAGTTTGCCCATGCAGTAGAGCTTTCCTATCAGAACATACTGAATAAAAACCATAATTTTCTTGTTTCTGCCTATTTCAAACGTTCAAACGATCTGATTACCCGGTACACTTATGCGGAAGTTGACCCGGCAACTAATCGGACTATCGGGGTGAACACCTATGAAAATGCCAATTCCAGCACAGCTTATGGACTGGAATTTACCATCAAAAACACTTTCTGGAAAATACTTGAACTTACTTCCAATGTGAATGCATACAACTCGGTGCTTGACCTGACCAGCAGTGAAGGAGAATTAAGTGCAGAGCAGTTCACCTGGTTTGTTAAAGAAAACCTCAGTCTGAAACTACCCAAAAGCTTTACTGTCCAACTCAACGGCTCATACCAAAGCAGAACCGCCTTCGATACTGGCGGCGGACGCGGGGGCGGTGGATATGGAGGTGGCCCATCAAGCACTGCTCAAGGGTACACGATCCCTGTTTGGTATGTTGATGCTTCTATCCGTAAAGATTTGTGGAACAGAAAAGGAAGTATTACCCTTAATATTCAGGATATATTCAGATCCAGAAAAACCGGCTCGCACACTGAATCTTTGTTGTTTGTCCAAGATTCCTGGAGAAGAAGAGATGCCCAATTGGTGCGGTTGAACTTCTCCTATCGTTTTGGCAAGTTTGATGTTTCACTCTTCCGTAGGAAGAATAACCGTGTTGAAACGGAAGGAATGGAAGGCGGGTTTTAAGTAATCGTCAAAAAAAAAATTCCCGAATTTTGGCAATTGCCGAAATTCGGGAATTTTTTTTCATTCAGGTTGAAGCTTATTTCGCTACCACCATTTTCCGGACATCCCTTGCTTTGCCGTTATCAAGTACAACAAAGTAGAATCCGTTAGCCAAACCATCCAGAGGTAATTCAACCGTGTTGGCGCCTTCAGCAAATGGAACAGTTTGAAGGTTTGAAACCAGTTTACCTGCCGCATCAACGATTTGAACATTTGCTTCAAAGCCGCTGTTGGTATGCACGATCAATGAAGCTTGATTGCCTTCAACCGGGTTTGGAGCAACCTGCCAGGCTTCGAGGCCTTCTATATCGACGGTAGCGGTTGCTACGTTGGAAGTTTTGAAACTGCGCGATTTAAAAGGTGCGCAAGTAGCGTAATAGTTAAATGGTTTAACGCGCCAGTAATAGTTGTCGTTTGCATTCAGATTGGTAAGTGCAAGCGAAGTGTTGGTTGTAATGAAGATCTGCAAATTGGCCGTTACATAACCCGGAGTTTCATCAATTTCAACCAGATAGTGCGTAGCACCCGGTGCAGCATTCCAGGTAAGTTGTACAGAATTGTAAAAAGGAACTGTCGCACTATTAGCCGGAGAAACCAACAGATCGGTTGGAGATTCGACGGTCAGCGAAGGCGGGGTGAATGAATTATCCAGGTAATTTCTGTCGTTCTGACTCAAATCAGCCGACATTGCTGCCGATTGAAGCGGTGTAAACTGATAGGTAGAACAAGCGTCCCAGTAGCTCATCATGTTGTTTTCCATGGGGTCAACCAACACACCCATTGGGTCTTTAGCGCCTCCGTTGTAGGGTGCGCAGTTGGCTGCAAACCATGCAAATTTGTAATCGGGCGGCGTGTCGCAAATCTTGTCGGCTGCTACCGTACAATTGGACCCGTCCATTTTTTCAGTGGGGCCGCCACCGGGAGCAGTAACAGGTGCAATCGGCCATCCCGGGTAACCAGGTCCGAATCCATTTGATTCTTCCCATCCGATAAACGGGTGTTGCAAGCTGAAAAAGTGGCCTGTTTCATGGGGCAATGTGCTGTTGTTTGCCAAAGCCGTTAGTTCATCCTTGCGACAAACAACCCAATCTCTGCCAGGTGAGTAGTAGGCCAAAATGGTGCCACCCTGTGGATTGCTGCCGTAATCACACTCGTTCACGATGAAGAAATTGATCGCGTTTTGATGCCTTTTAAGGTTCATCAGCAATTCGTTGAACTGGTTGGTGTACACATTGGTATTGCTGATTGTTTTATCAAATAGGCCAAGTGTTGGGTGCGGGCTCAGGTAAAATTGAATGCCGGTGGGCTCAAATGCTGCATTTAATCCGCACAATCCTTCCAAAGCTTTGAATTCACGGGCGCGGCCGCTTCCCGTCCCATCTGCAGTCAGGTGAAAAAACACGGGCACATATTGAACCCCACCCCTGTCGGCTGCAATACCGCTTTCAACCGCAGCCAGGTTCGCGATCAACCGATCGTCGTAAGCATGCTGATGTTCGGCGGTCATGCCGCAGATACCTTTTATTTCCTGAGCCTGTACGGAGAGAAATGAGAACAAGCTCAAAATGAATAATCCTTTCTTCATGTGTTGGTGTAAATAAGTTTGAAATAAAAAACTGGGACAAAGTTAGGAATTCCTGTTTCTTCAACTTGTCTACTGCTGGCATTTCGCTTTGTTTTTACCACCTTTGCCTTATCAAAGCTGAATTTGTATTTGGGCGATTTATTTCAAATGCCTGTCGAATTCAGACTTTTAATTGGGTAAACATTGTTTTTTTTTGCCTTGATTTTGAATTGGTTGTGCTTTGGTCTATTTTCCAAAATAAAATATTAAAAAAAATATTGGAAATGAAACCTTTTTAGTCTGTTTTTTGTCTTTAATTCGCCCAATGAATTCATCCTTTTTAATCAACTCGTGTCATGCGTAAAGTTCATTTACTTTATTCATTGCTATTCTCCTTAGTGTGTTGCGCTTCCGTCGCCGGACAGCGCCCTACCTCTATTTTGGATGCGTTGGGTAAAACCGAAGGAGAAAAGATAACGATTGAAATGGACCTGACCACGGTTATTGCTCAAAAAAAGAGTGACACATACTTCCCTGCCGCAATTTTTACGGATGATGGTGCAGCGTATAAAGTAGAGGTTCGTCCGAGGGGCAAATTCAGAAGAAAAAACGCTGTTTACCCGCCGCTAAAGCTTAAATTTAAAAAGAAGGAATTGGTTTCGGTTGGATTGGATACTTTGAATGAAATCAAATTGGTATTGCCTTGTTACGACAACAACCTGGGCGACGAATTGGTGATTCGGGAATACCTGGCTTATAAAATGTTTGAACTGCTGTCGCCCGCAGCCGTGCGCGCCAAACTTATTCGGCTAACGATCAAAGATACGCATGTCGAAAAGTCAAAAAAACCATGTTTGCCATCTTGGTTGAAGACGAGGAGGAAACTGCCGCAAGGCTGAATGGAACCATCGTTGAAGACTATGGCATTCCGGCTGACAGTTTGTCGACAAACCAGGCCGCAATTATGGTTTTATTTGAGTATATGATTGGAAACACAGATTGGGAAATTTCAATGCTGCGAAATGTCAGGCTGATCCGCCCGAGTCAGTCAAACAGGATTATGGTAATGCCTTATGACTTTGATTTTTCCGGTTTGGTGAGTGCCCCCTACTCCAGCCCGTCTTCGGACACGGGGTTAAAAACAGTAAGGGATCGCTTTCTGATGCCCAGCGGTGTAAAACCGGAAGCGCTTAAACGCGCGGTGCTGGTGATCAGAAAATCAAAACAGGAGATATATAATTTGTGCAGAAACCGATATTTGTCGAGAGAAGCCAGTTCCGACATGATCTTGTTCCTGGACACCTTTTTTGAACGTATCGGAGAAAAAGACGAAGTGCCTCAGATGTTAAAAATGCCGCAAACGGATTAATCCATCGCTGATTAATTCAACTCTGTTGATAAAAATTTGAAGGTAGTTTTGGCAATTGCAAATAACGCCTTAAATTTGCGCCGCAAAATACGCACCAGCGTTCGGAGGAGTGCCAGAGCGGTTTAATGGAGCGGTCTTGAAAACCGTCGTACTGAAAGGTACCGGGAGTTCGAATCTCTCCTCCTCCGCGAATTGCAATTTCAGGTTATCCCGTTCATTCGGGGTAACCTTTTTTGTTGCAATATGGCGCCTCAACCTTCTTCAGATTCTCTTCTTTCGCGCTCCCAGTCAGTTCTGGCAAACACAATGGTCAGAATACCGCCTATGATCATCAAAATTTTCGCAACAAAAGCGACCAGCCTGCCGCCCATTTCCAACCAGCCCAAAAAGGCCCAATGTACGCCTACGAGTTGCATCACCATCGAAGTAACGCCAAACGTGAGTAATGCATATCCTAACAGCAACCAGAGTCCTGAATGTTTCATTGTAAAATGTTGGTAACAGCATGAAATTGAATACCTCAAGGCATAACTTTGGGCCGAGTTTTTTGTTCAAGATCTTTACCATTTTTTATTTTGGATCAAGCCCAGCCAATTAAACCTGCACTGAAATTAATTGAATGCCCGCGCGACGCCATGCAAGGGGTTCAGCCTTTTATTGATACCGAATTAAAAATTGCCTACATCAATCAACTCTTAAAAGCAGGCTTCGATACCATCGATTTTGGCTCTTTTGTAAGTCCCAAGGCTATTCCTCAAATGCGTGACACGGCGCAAGTGCTGGCAAAATTAGAGCTTTCCGGCACAACTTCTAAACTCCTTGCAATTGTAGCAAACGAAAGAGGCGCTGAAGAAGCTTGTTCGCACCCAGAAATTAGTTATTTAGGTTACCCTTTCAGTATCAGCGAAACGTTTCAATTACGCAATACCAACGCCACCATCGCTGAAAGTGTGGAGCGTACAAAAGCCATTCAGGAACTATGCGTAGCGAACGGAAAAGAATTGGTGATTTATATCTCCATGGGATTTGGAAACCCATATGGCGACCCCTGGAATGTGGAAATCGTAGTGAAATGGATCAATCAACTGGCGCCGCTCGGCATCCGGATTTTTTCACTCTCCGATACGATTGGATGTTCCAATCCTGAAAACATCGCATACTTGTTCTCTAACCTCATTCCTGCTTATCCTTCTGTAGAATTCGGCGCACACCTGCATACCCTGCCCAATGCCTGGCAGGAAAAAATAGAAGCCGCCTGGACGAGTGGTTGCAAACGTTTCGATGGCGCTTTGATGGGCTTGGGCGGCTGCCCAATGGCAAAAGACGACCTGACCGGGAATATGCCAACTGAAAATATGTTGCGTTTTTTTCACGATCGACAAATAGAAACCGGCATTGCAGCCAACGAATTCGCTAAAAGCCTGTCGATGGTCAAGCAGGTCTTTCCAAATCACTGAATGCCGTAAAATACCATGAAAATAGCCGAATTCTCCGTAAAAAACAGTCAGTTTACCTTTATCATATTTTGTTTTGCATTAACGCTGGGCCTTGTGTCGCTATTAAACATGCCCCGTGCAGAAGATCCCAAATTTACACCGCCAGGTTATAATGTTTTGGTTGTTTACCCCGGCGCAGGCCCTGCTGAAATCGAAAATAAAATCACGGATAAAGTGGAGGAGCGGCTGGGCGCTCTGGAGAATATTGACCGAATGCGCTCGTATTCCTTCAATGGTGTCATGATGCTCACCCTCGAATTTTTGCACGGCGAAGATCCTGACAAGAAGTATGAGGAGGTAATTCGGGAAGTGAACGCTATCCGACAAGAGTTGCCACAGGATATTTACCGTATACAGATCCAACGATTTTCTTCCTCCGACGTCGCCATTTTACAAGGCGCCATTGTGAGTGAAAACGCATCCTATTTTAACCTGCGAGAAGAAGCTGAAAGGCTGGAGGAGTCCTTGGAAAAACTACCCGGCGTAAAAGGCGCTGATGTATGGGGCGCCCCCAAAAGAGAACTGAGGTTGCTGCTCAATTTGCCCAAAATGGCCTCCGAACAAATACCTGTTTCAAGGGTGCTGGGTGCTGTTCAAAGCGAAAACATCAGTATTCCGGGCGGTGCGATCGACCTGGGTGATCGACAGTTTTTTGTTGAAACCAGCGGCGATTATGAAAATATCGATGAAATACGAAATACGGTGGTAACCGGAAACAACGGCAAAATACAGTACCTTAAAGACCTGGCCGAGGTAACCTGGGCATATGAAAAACCTACGCACCTGACCAGAATTAATGGAACACGTTGTATCTGGGTGACCGCAAGGATGAAAGATGAGCAAAATATTTTTGAGGTGGGCGCTGATATCGAACGAAAGGTAGCTGATTGGCGCGCCGACCTTCCGGCATCGATGGATTATGTAAAGGTTTTTGACCAAAACGATTCTGTGCAAAAGCGCCTGATTCGTTTTGGCAAAGATTTTATGATTGCGATTTTATTGGTGTTGCTTACCCTTCTTCCTTTGGGTTGGCGTGCCTCTATGGTCGTGATGGTTTCCATTCCTTTAAGCATTGCCATCGGTTTGTTTGCGTTGGATCAACTTGGTTATTCGCTCAACCAATTATCAATCGTCGGTTTTATCATCGCGTTAGGGATTTTGGTCGACGACAGCATTGTAGTCGTTGAGAATATTGAACGATGGTTGCGGGAAGGTCATTCCCGAAAGGAGGCTGCTATTTTGGCAACCAAACAAATTGGTCTGGCCGTTTTAGGATGCACCGCCACGCTGGTGTTGGCATTTTTACCCCTTGTGTTTATGCCTGAAGCATCCGGCGATTTTATCCGTTCGCTTCCTATGGCTGTGGTGCTGACGGTGCTGGCATCGCTTTTTGTTTCCCTCACCATTATTCCGTTTTTAAGCAGTCGGGTGCTGGCTGACCGCCACGATGTACGTGGTAATATTTTTATGCGCGGTTTAAAATGGTTGATTTCGGGTACGTATGCACGCATTTTACATGTAGCCTTAATCCGGCCCTGGACGACCCTGCTTGTTTCGGCTTTGATCTTTGCCTACAGCATCTTTCTGGTAATGAATTCAGGTTTTGCCTTATTCCCGGCCTCGGAGCGCCCTATGTTTTACATCGACATTGATGCGGCGCCTGGGAGCAACCTTGAAAAAACCACCGAAGCGGCAACCATTGTGGATTCTGTATTGCAAACTTATGTGGCTCCTCCATTCAAAACGCACCACCTGCTGCCCGATTCTGTTGCTCCAGTATCCAAATATGAAGGCGGAAAAGCGCAAATAACCTGGTTTGCAACAAATATCGGTCGTGGTAACCCAAGGGTTTATTACAATGTCATACGTGAGTTTGAAAGTCCTGCTTATGGCCAAACTTTCGTGCAATTGCAAGATAAAACACCGCCAGCCGCAAAGGTTGCACTGATCGATGAACTCAGACAGAAGTTTGGAGCTGTTCCGGGTGCGAAAATTACCGTGCATAATTTTGAACAGGGGCCGCCTGTAGAAGCTCCGGTAACCATCAGGGTGTACACAGAGAACCTGGATACCCTTCGTAATCTTGCCGGGAAAGTGGAACAAATCATTGCAGAAACAGAAGGCGCTATTTATGTGGACAACCCCATTTCTACCGTGAATACCGATTTGTTCGTTCGCATCAACAAAGAAAAAGCGGCAGCGCTTGGCATTCCGATAGCAGATATCGACAAAATGGTGCGCCTGGCTATTGCCGGCCTTCAAATTGGAAAACTCAGTTCCAAAGACGATGGCAACACCTACAACATGATCGCATCCATTCCCAAAGCGCCGGTAGAAGATTTGGGCGTTTTTAATCAATTATACATCAACAACGTACTCGGCGCGTCTGTTCCACTCAGTCAAGTCGCTACCATCGAATTTAAACCTTCACCAAACTTCATTCAGCATTTTAACAAAGAACGATTTTCGGCAGTCACAGCATCCGTCAAAACGGGGCATCTGGCATCAAAAGTGAATAAAAGTATCCGGGAGAAACTGGAACAAATGGATTTCCCGAAAGGAAGCAGTTATGTGGTGGCAGGTGAAGCTGAAAGTGCAGAACGATCCTTCAAAGGAATGGAAGTGATTGTGTTGATCGCTGTTTTCGGGCTGCTATCGGTGTTGATTTTAGAATTCAGGTCAATCAGAAGCACCATGATTGTCTTGTCGGTTATTCCGCTCGGAATCATCGGCGCTGTACTTATGCTACTTATGACCGGATATCCTTTCTCTTTCACAGTTGCGGTCGGCCTGATTGCTTTGATGGGAATTGAAGTAAAAAATTCAATCCTGTTGGTTGATTTCACCAATCAGCTGCGTTTGCAGGGCAAATCAACCATGGAAGCAGTGCAAGAGGCAGGAGAAATCCGTTTTGTTCCGATTTTACTTACCTCACTCACTGCGATCGGCGGTTTGTTGCCGATCGCAGTGGAGGAAAATCCGTTATACTCTCCCTTAGCTTATGTATTGATAGGCGGACTTATTTCAAGCACGCTTTTGTCCAGGATCGTTACGCCGGTGTTATACATGTTATTTGCGCCGAAAGTGGACCGGGATTGATCTTTTACAGGTGAATCACCTCGCCATAAGCCGCCGCCGCCGCTTCCATGATCGCTTCGCTCATGGTAGGGTGTGGGTGCACGGATTTGATGATTTCATGGCCGGTGGTTTCAAGTTTCCTGGCTACTACAACTTCTGCGATCATTTCAGTCACATTGTAACCGATCATGTGAGCGCCCAGCCATTCGCCGTATTTTTTATCAAAAATGACCTTGACGAATCCTTCCGGGTGACCAGCGGCTTTGGCTTTTCCGCTTGCCATGAAAGGAAATTTACCCACAACGACTTCATAACCGGCATCTTTAGCGCCCTGTTCGGTATATCCTACAGATGCGATTTCAGGTACGCAATAGGTGCAGCCGGGAATGTTGTTGTAGTCGATGACTTCCGGGTGATGTCCGGCGATTTTTTCCACACAAGTAATTCCCTCCGCACTGGCTACGTGCGCGAGCGCCTGCGTAGCGATCACATCGCCGATGGCATACACACCAGGCACATTGGTTTGGTAATAATCATCTACTTTGATGAAGCCTCGGTCGGTTACGATACCTAGGTCTTCCAGGCCGATATTTTCAATGTTGGGAGTAACGCCGGCAGCGCTGAGTACCACATCGCAAAGGATGGTTTCTGTTTTGCCGTCCTTTCTGTTTTTTACGTTAACTTTAATCTCTTTGCCGCTGGTATCAACCGTTTCAACGACCCAGTTGCCGTACACTTTGATGCCTTTTTTGCTGAAAATTTTACCGAGTTCTTTGGAGATATCGGCGTCTTCACGTGGCACCAGGCCTTGTTCCATGAACTCGACAATACTTACCTCGGAGCCGATAGTGTGGTAAAAATAGCCGAATTCCACGCCGATGGCGCCGGCGCCCACTACCACTAAACGTTTTGGCAAGTTTTCAAGGCTCATTGCTTTGCGGTATTCAATGATCTTTTTACCGTCAATTGGCAGGTTGGGCAATTGTTTCGCCCGACCGCCCGTGGCAATGATGATGTTTTTAGCCGTGTATTCAGTCACCTTGCCTTCCGCGTCGGTTACAGCAACTTTCGGGCCTTTCACCAGTTTCGCGTTCCCCATGATGACATTAATTTTGTTCTTCTTCATGAGAAACTGAACGCCTTTGCTCATGCCTTCTGCCACGCCGCGACTGCGTTTAACGATGGCATCGAAATCGGCGCTTGCTTTCCCGCCTTTGATGCCAAAATCTTCTGCATGATTGAGGTATTCAAAAACCTGCGCGCTTTTCAACAAGGCTTTTGTTGGAATGCAACCCCAGTTCAGGCAAATACCGCCCAGGTTTTCGCGTTCTATGACAGCGACGTTCATGCCCAATTGGGCAGCGCGAATGGCAGCTACGTATCCTCCCGGACCACTTCCTATGACAATCAGATCAAAATTCATATTCGGTAAACGTTTATGGTTGTATTTAACAGGCTGAAACCAGGTTCAGATTAAAAAGTGCGCAAAGGTACTTTTGATCTGCGTTATGCCTTTGAAAATTTTCAGACTTTTGTCTCAATGAATTTATCAACTTTCGAGTCCAACGGTTGGAAATGGTTCTTTTGGAGCTTGTTTCCCTTGTATGCCCTCTGTTATGCGCCCTACGGGGTCAATGAAACGGACGGTGGGTTCATCACGGGATTGGCCTGGCAACTGCTGAGCGGAAAGGTTTTGTACCAGGATATCGTGTACATCAGGCCACCCATACCGGTATTTCTGCGCGCCCTGGAGTTGAAACTGTTACCAGAATACTATGCCGTGTTGGGCGAGCGCTGGATTTTTTACCTGAAAGTGTGGCTGTACTCGTACATGGCGGCGCGTTTGTTGATGCCCAATCCCAAAAAATGGATACTGGCAACCATCGGGTTTATCGTGTCTGTTCATTGTTACCCCGCTATGGCATGGCACACGGTGGATGGTATTTTTTTCGCGGTACTGAGTGCTTATTTATGGTTTTGTTCCCCGCTGCGCTACCAAGGCCTTGGCTTTTGGCTGGCAGGTAGCGCAGCGGCAATCAGTATGTTGTGCAAACAATCCTTTTACCCGCTGCTACCCTTTTTCGGCGTAGCCATGTATCTCGACCATCAATCAACCGGAAGACAAAAGCTGTTGTTTGCCGGTGGTGTTGCCTCCGCACTGGCGCTTTGGTGGGTTTATTTGGCCCAGGCCGGGTTGTCTGCAATGTATATGTCTTTGACTGCCGGATCCACCACGACCGGCCAGGCGGTTCAGCATGGCTTGTTTGATTATTGGATGATC
>JAEUUR010000086.1 GCA_016787465.1 Saprospiraceae bacterium
CCAGGAATCATAGGTTATGTCTGGGCACGGGAATTCCAACGCTAACAACAAGGCGCAGAGGTAACTGAACCGAATATTTGAAGATATACCCTAAATTTTGTTGTTTTTTAGATGTGGCGTCGCATAGGCAAAATTTACAAGTGACCCGTCCTAAAAAAGGTTTACAGATGAATGATAGAATTGCTCAATGTGTTCTTGATCAAAAATTTGTTTGTCTTGATTCCCTTCTGTGCCTAGCTTTTGCTTCTAACACAAACCTGTGAATATTTTTTTGCCTAACGCCCTCCCAAAAAATATAGAGGGCTTAGGCAAAAAAATGTGAACCCTAAAAGCACTTACGCTGCTTTGCTGTTTCGGTTAATTCGTGCAAGCAGAGTGCCTGTCCTCCTCCTTTGGTATGGCCGGTTTGTAGTAGTTCTTCCATCGCTTTTTTAACCTCTCACTCATTTGGTGCGCTACATTCGGGGTCAGCATGTTCAAACTCAAGTGCGGTCTTTCGTTATTGTAGAGCTGGATGATTTGTGGGATAATCTTGCACATAGCAACCTTATCTAACCTGCCCACTTCATACAACCACTCATCTTTAAGAATTCCATTGACACGCTCCGCAATTGCATTTTCTAATGGGTCGCCATTTTCTGTCATGCTGATCTGTATGTTATGCTTGTTCAGCAGCTTTACATACTTTTCCGAACAATACTGTACGCCTCTGTCAGAGTGATGAATCAGCCCCGAACAATCTACTTTCATCGAACGGAGTGCCATTTGCAACGCCTCAACTGCATTTTCGGCATCCAGATTATCGGCCAGCGCCCAGCCTAAAATCTTTTTCGAATAAGCATCCGTAATCAAAAACAAATACAAAAACCCTTCTGAGGTTTCAATATACGTGATGTCGCTCACCCAAAGTCGGTTGGGACGAAGCGCTTCAAAATGCCGGATCAGGTTGGGATACTTGCGGAGCCAGTGGCTGCTATGAGTGGTAATCGTGCCCTTCCGGCGACGCTTCACCAGCATTCCATTGTTCCGGAGCAAGTCAAAAAGTGCATCCCGGCCCATCTCAATGCCTCGCTCTGCCAACTTCACTAATAACTTCCTAACACCCAAACGCGGCTGCTTTTTCCGAATTTGGATAACCTCACTCAAGATAAAATGCTCCTCCAAGGCTTGCTCATAAATGACCTGTTGCCTTTGGTAAAAAGCCTGGCGGCTCTTGTCAAACAACCCACACAATCGCTCCATTGGCAATCGTGGATGCAGGTCTCTCATTTTTTGCGCTGTTTGACACCAGACTTTTTTTCAATCGGGATATTAAATTCTTCTTCCGCTATCTTGACCATCAGTTGATATGCCTGCCGGCGCAAACGCTCGTCCTCTAGTTCCCGTTGAAGTAGCGCCAGTTGAGCTTTCAACTCTGCTACCTCGTCGTTGTCTTTCCTTTTTGTTGCCATGGATGGTGTTTCTTCTGTGGCAAATTTATCAATCCATCTGGAGATTGTCATGCTTCCTCCTATCCGGTATTTACGACGGTAGTATTCCAGGCTCTCTTCGCCTGATAATACCTCATTTACCAATCGTTTTTTGAAGTGATCCGAGTAATGGTTTACTTTTTTCATCTTTGTCCTAATTTTTGTTTACTTTTTGTGTAAACCTATTTCAGGACAAGTCACAATGACCCCAATTTCCAATTTCCCCAATTTCCAATTTCCCCAATTTCCAATTTCCCCAATTTCCAATTTCCCCAATTTCTAATTTCCCCAATTTCTAATTTCCAAGATACATACCCACGGCGTAATCCACCGCGCGGGCGGTAAGCGCCATAAACGTCAGGCTGGGGTTTTGGCAGCCCTGCGATGGCAGGCTTGCTCCGTCGGTCACAAATACATTTTTCACGGCATGCAGCTGGTTCCATTCGTTGAGCATGCTGGTTTTCGGGTCGCGACCCATACGCGCGGTGCCTACTTCATGAATCCCGATGCCCGGGTTGCTTCCGTTGTCCCATACGTTGATTTGTTTAAACCCGCCGGCTTGCAGCATTTCTTGCATCACCACCCCGATGTCTTTATTCATGGCGAGTTCATTTTCACCGTAAGCGCAATCGATATCGAGCGTGGGCATGCCCCACTCGTCCGTTTTTTCCCGGTTGAGCGACACGTTGTTTTCAAAACGGGGCAGCATTTCGGCTTGC
>JAEUUR010000094.1 GCA_016787465.1 Saprospiraceae bacterium
TGGATAATTGTTTTCAAAACAGTCGAACAACCGGAGCGCCGAAATTGATAATGAAAGGCGAAAATCATCAACTGACGGTGCAGGCTTCCGCCCGAAAATTTCCCTTTTTCCAGGTGTTCACACCCCCGCACCGGGAAAGCATCGCCCTCGAACCCATGACCTGCAACGTCGATGCCCTGAACAACGAACAAGGCCTGATTTCCCTGAAATCCGGCAAAAAATGGACGGGGAAGATGGAAATTAAAATGGATTGATTCGATTGATTCGATTGATCCGATTGATTCGATTGATCCGATTTTGGATTTCATGGATTTTTTAAATAATCGGATCAATCGGAAAACGCGGCTTGAATCACGGATTCGCCGGATTAATGGATTTTGCGGATTTTTTAAATAATCGGACCAATCGGACCAATCGAATCAATCGAAAAACGTGGCTTGAATCACGGATTCGCCGGATTAATGGATTTTGCGGATTTTTTAAATAATCGGAACAATCGAATCAATCGAACCAATCGAATCAATCGAATCAATCAACTTATGTCAGCAGAATTACGTCGTACCCTTACCCTTTACGGTTTGATCATGATCGCCGTAGGGAGCACCATTGGAAGTGGCATTTTCCGTACACCTGGCAAAATTGCCTTGTTGGTGCATATGCCGGAATTTGTGATTATGTTGTGGGTGTTAGGAGGCGTGGTAGCGCTTACCGGCGCGCTCACGCTGGCTGAAATGGGAAGTATGTTTCCCGGCGCCGGCGGCTTGTACGTGTACCTGCGCGAGGCCTATGGCGACGGCATGGGTTTTTTGTATGGGTGGTTTATTTTGTTTGTCAGCACTTCCGGAAGTATTGCCGCTCTGGCGGTGGTTTGTTCCGAGCACATGTTGTATTTGGGCGGTGTGGGGCGCGACAGCGGCTGGGTGATGCCTCTGGCGGTATTTTTGATCGTTTTCCTGACCGTAGTGAACCTGTTCGGCGTGAAAATCGGAGAATGGATCGCTAACATATTTACCACAGCCAAGCTGGTCGGGCTGGCGCTGATCATCGGAGCAGGTTGGTTTTTTGCCAACCAGGAAGTGCCTCAAATCAACGAGACGAGCGCCTTTGCCAATGAAATGCCTTCCAATCTGGCAAGTGCATTTGCCGTTGCTTTTATCGGGGTTCTGTGGAGCTATGGTGGCTGGCACCATGTTTCGTTCATGGCCGGAGAAGCTAAAGACCCGCAGCGCACCGTGCCCAGAGCGATGATGATAGGCGCCGGCATCGTCACACTGGTTTATGTATTGGCTAATATCGCATACATGCGCCTTTTGCCCATCGAGCAACTCGCGAATTCAAAAACCGTGGCTGCCGACGCCATGAGCACCGTATTCCCTTCAGGTGGCAACCTGATGGCTTTCCTGATCGCCCTGAGCACCTTCGGTACCACCGGTATATATTGCATGACCGCTCCTCGTATCTATTACGCCATGGCCAAAGATGGCGTATTCTTCCCCAAACTTGCCGAAGTGCATCCGAAATGGCGCACCCCTGTTTGGGCGATTCTCGCACAAAGCGCCTGGGCATTATTCCTGCTCGCCTTCTGGGGTACGTTTGAAGATCTGATCGAATACGTCACGTTCATGGATTGGTTGGCCATGATGATGGTGGGAACAACCATTTTTATATTCAGGAAAAAGCTGCCTGATACCGTGCGCGGATACCGCACGATCGGCTTTCCGGTAACACCTATCGTCTTTATTGCCATCTGCCTGTGGTTCGTACTGTTTAACCTGGTAGAAAGTTGGGAAAAAGCCGTGGCCGGCCTGGTCGTAGCGCTGGTCGGCTGGCTGGCGTTTTCGCTTTATTTCAAGAAAAATAAATTGCCGGGTAATACCGATTAAGTTCCTTGCAGTAACAAACCTTTGCCGCATCTTTGCAGCCAATTTTCACAACGGCAAAATTACATTAATGAAAAAACTGTTTGTCTTTGCAACGTTCGCATCCGTACTGATGGCTTCATGCGGCGTAAAACCTACTGCGAGTTTCACCGTCCCCACCCAAAAATTTGTGGCCCCCGTGGAGGTCGCATTCGTCAATACGACTAAGTTTAAAGCAGAATCATATGCCTGGGACTTTGGCGACGGCGCCACATCCACGGATGCCAATCCGATGCACCGATACACCCAATCAGGCAATCACCTGGTTGTACTTAAAGCAACCAAAGGCAATAAAACCGTAACGACAAAACAAATGATTCAAGTCACCGCTCCTGAACGTTGTCTGGTGGAAATCGAAACCGATTTCGGCACCATGACCGTTGAATTGTACAATGCGACCCCTAAACACCGCGACAACTTCATCAAACTCGCCGAAGAAGGTTATTACAACGACCTGATCTTTCACCGCGTGATCAACAATTTCATGATCCAGGGCGGCGACCCCGATTCACGCAATGCGCCGGCAGGAAAAATGCTGGGAATGGGTGGGCCGAATTATCAAATCCCTGCCGAATTTGTTGATACGCTTTGCCATATCAAAGGCGCTTTGGCTGCCGCACGCACCAGCAACCCGGAGAAAAAATCGTCGGGCTCCCAGTTTTATATCGTTCAAGGAAGTTCAGTGACCGATATCACTTTGAATCAGATTGAAACCATGCGCAATTTTCACTACACGCCTGAACAACGTGAAGCGTACCTGAAAATGGGCGGCACCCCGCACCTCGACCGCGAATACACGGTGTTTGGCCAGGTGATCAAAGGTTTTGAAGTGATCGATAAAATAGCCACCACAGAAACCGGTCAAGGCGACCGGCCTAAAAAAGACGTGAAAATGAAAATGAGAGTGATCAAGTAGGTTATTGATTGCAAACATTACATGCTTCCAATTGGGCAACCCGAGTATCTTTGCCGCGCAATGCCACCTATTGCTGGCTATTAAAAGAAAATTGTCATACAGAGCGCTGTTCGTCAGGATGATATAGGCGTCAGCCGTTCATTATGCCCAACAGCGCGAAGTATACAAGCAACTGAAACAGATTTACAGAAAAAATGGTTAAAATACTTGCCAACGACGGCATTCATCCCGACGGCAAATTGCTCCTCGAAGAAGCGAATTATCTGGTAGATGAACATAAAATTGCCCAGGACGAACTGGCATCCCGCATCGCTGAATACGACGTGCTGATCGTTCGAAGCGCCACCAAAGTTACCAAAGCCGTGATCGATGCAGGAAAAAACCTGAAGATCATCGCCCGCGGCGGAGTCGGCCTCGACAACATCGACCTCGAGCATGCGCAAAGCAAAGGCATCCAGGTGTTCAATACGCCGCGCGCCTCTTCACGCGCAGTTGCCGAACTAGCCATGGCGCATTTGTTCGGCCTATCCCGGATGTTGCAACGCAGCAACCGTGAAATGGCCAGCGGCGACTTCAAAAGCCTGAAAAAAAAGTATGAAACCGGATTTCAGGTGAAAGGGAAAACCCTCGGTATCATCGGGTTTGGCCGGATCGGACAGGAAGTAGCGCAAATCGCCTTGGGCGCAGGCATGCGCGTGCGTGCGCACGATCCCTTCGTCACGGAAGCTGAAATCGGCATTCAATTGGCCGATTTTGACGACGTTAAAATGTGCGTCAAAATACGGACAGAGTCTTTGGATAAGTTGCTGCGCGAATCGGATTTTATCACGATCCATATACCTGGCGGCGGCAAACCTTCGTTCAGCGTCGAAGAATTCGCTAAAATGAAAACCGGCGTCTTTTTGATCAATACCGCTCGCGGCGGCGTGATCGATGAAGAGGCGCTGCTCGAGGCGCTCAACAGCGGAAAAGTGGCCGGCGCAGGGTTGGATGTATTTGAAAACGAACCCACCCCACGCGAAGCGTTGATGAAACATCCGTTGGTTTCCTGCACGCCGCACATCGGCGCCAGCACCGTAGAAGCGCAATCGTACATAGGTATGGAACTCGCCGATAAAATCATTGCCTTTTTCGGCGACGATAAATAAGCGGCCGGTTTTTATAATTGATCGATCCCGATCAGGTAGCTTTAACGCGCCTGATCGGGATTTTTTTGGGATGTATTCCGGCAGGGAAGTGTTTCATTAAACCTGGTTGCATTTTTCAGGTCAAAGAGGGCCTGAACTATATTGCCGTATGAAACAAACATCTACCTGCTTTTTTCTTTTCCTGCTCTTTTCCTTTTTTAGTCAAAATGTACAAGCTCAAACTAACGTACGCGCCTGGTATGCCGATGGACAGGTGTGGGTTGTTTGGGAAGATGCGTTGCCAGTGCCCGACTGGTGTGAAGTGTACGCAAAACCGACTGCGTTTACCAATACGGCCAACGCTTTATTGGTAGGCAAGCCCCACAAACTGGAATATTTGCTGTATTCCTTTAAAGATCAAACCACCCTGACGGCTACGGCGCGTATTCCCGGCCCGAATGGCGTTGGCAATTACCAACTGGCTGCCAACGAGGCCCTTTTTGTGTTTACGCCGCACCAGGCAGGGGCGCTTTATTTTGCGGTGGTCAGTGAAGGCCAAACCACCGTCAATTCCGATCAGATTACGGCCAACCTGGTGCCCTTTCAATACAATCCGGTTGCCGACCCGGTAGAGTGTCATCTTCAATCTGTATTCCCATCGCCATTTGCCGCTGGATTTACCTGTTTCGCTTATTTGATGTGGGCCGACGGCAGGCAGAACCAGTGGGAAAGCCGCCCGGATTTCCCCATCATGGCCAATGCAGCAAAAAACGGAACTCCCAGCTTATTTTTCATCAGTGCGCCAGAAAACCTGGATACGACACAATCCTTTCCATTGTCGGTTTGGTTGCATGGCGGCGGCGGCACAGCCAGGCAATCGCTGGCAGGCAGCCGCAATGAAATCAATATCAAACCTGAAGCCGGCATCCTGCTGGCACACAATGACAGCCATATAGGGTATCATGCCGACAATCCGCCTTTCCCGACATCTCCCACCTGGCATTTCGGCTGGCGAAAAAACTATAATCCTTTTGCACCGGGAAATGTTCCTACAGAGGTTGATACCATCGTGAAT
>JAEUUR010000568.1 GCA_016787465.1 Saprospiraceae bacterium
AATACAATTCAAATCCTCAAAGGCTTGTTTCAGGCGCACGACGAATGATTTTTCGCCTTCGCGGAGCCAAACGCGCGGGTCGTAGAATTTCTTGTTGGGCTTGTCGTCGCCATCCGGGTTGCCGATCTGGCTTTGCAGGTAGCCGCGTTTTCCTTCGTAAAAATTCCGAACGCCATCCCAAAATGCCCATTGCATATCCGTGTCGATGTTCATTTTTACAGCGCCGTATTCAATGGCTTCGCGGATCTCTTCGCGGCTGGAGCCTGAACCGCCGTGGAATACAAAGTTGACTGGCGTTTTTCCGGACAGGCCGAATTTTTCGCGAATGAAATCCTGCGAGTTTTTCAGGATAATAGGCTGCAACTTCACATTGCCGGGTTTGTATACGCCGTGTACGTTGCCGAAAGCAGCGGCAATTGTGAAATTCGGGCTGATTTTACGCAGTTCTTCGTAGGAATAGGCCACTTCGTGGGGCTGGGTGTACAAACGCGAAGAGTCTACATCGGAATTATCCACGCCGTCTTCTTCGCCGCCGGTAACGCCGAGTTCTATTTCGAGGGTCATGCCCATTTTAGCCATCCGCTCGAAATAGCGGCAGGAGATCTCGATGTTTTCATGCAGGGGTTCTTCCGATAAATCCAGCATGTGGCTGGAATACAGCGGCCGGCCGGTTTTTTCAAAATATTTTTCACCGGCGTCAAGCAGTCCGTCGACCCACGAGATGATATTCAACGCACAGTGGTCGGTGTGCAAAATCACCGGAACGCCATACGCTTCTGCCACGGCATGCACGTGTTGCGCGCCTGAAACACCGCCCAATACGGAGGCTTTTTGCCCGTCGTTCGACATGCCTTTGCCGGCAAAAAATGCGGCGCCGCCATGCGAAAACTGAATAATCACCGGACTGTTTACCGCAGCGGCCGTTTCCAGTACGGCATTGACGGAATTCGTACCGATTACATTGACAGCCGGCAGGGCAAAGTTTTGTTCATTGGCATAATTCAAAAGGTCAGTGACTTCTTGTCCGTGCAGGACACCCGGGCGAAAACGAGACATGGTTGTGGAAAGTTTGTTGTTCGTTGATTGTAGAAGGTTTCACGTGCTTTAGCGCGTCAGTTAAACAGGTTTTAACCCGGTCTCCCTGATGCTACACGTGCATTCAGGGCGAAGGTATGAAAAATTAACGTGTATAAATATAACGGGCTTTGCGACAATCATGATTCCAATTTCGAGGTTTTTTTACAAGGAGGTACAGGAGTTACATGAGTTGCAGGAGTTTCTTAAAACCCTCTTAACTCCTTGTAAAACATAAAACTACCGGCTTCCATCCGTTTAAAACTCCGATATTCGCCACCATAAAAACGGATAATATGCTCGCTTTTGCTGGAAATTCCATTTACGGTATCGATTTGATCGCGTTTCTCAAGGTGTTGGTTGCAGCCTACGGCGCCGTACTTTTTTTGCAGTCCGGTTCAAACAAGCTGTTTGACTGGCAAGGGAATAAATCGTACATCGCCTCGGTTTTTCAAAAAACCTTTTTGCGTTCATGGTCGACCCTGCTGTTTGTCGTCATTACCATCCTGGAAGTAACTTCCGGCCTATGTTGCGTCCTTGGTGTGCTGCTGTTGCTCACCGGCGGGGGCGAACAGGTGGCTGCCTTGGGTTTGATGTTGAGTGCAGTCAGCATCCTTTGTTTGTTCTCCGGCATGCGGATAGCACAGGATTACGCCGGCTCGGCAGCGATCACACCTTACCTGATCTTTTTTGTAGTCGCACTGGCGTTGTATTCCATCTGACCTATGAAAACGCTACTGGCATTTACGATCGCCACCTTGTACGGGTTGTTCTTGAGGTTTGTTTTCGCCTTTTACGGCAGCATTATGGAAATCATCAGTATTTCTATGGTGGTGGCGGCGCCTCTGGCAATCGGGTATTTAACAGTAACTTTGATGGGCCTTAAAAAGGTGACGAACCACGCTGCTGCATTTTTTTGGCCCTGGCTTACCTGTCTTATGTTGCTGATCGTTACAATCATGTTGGCCGTGGAAGGCGCGATTTGTTGGGTCATCATTTTTCCATTTTTTGCAGTTGGGGCCGGTTTTGGCGGTTTGATTGCCTATGGCGTCCTGCGTGCGCGTGAACAACGCTCGAAGGAAGAAAACAACGACGTGATTGACGATTTTGATCGAAAGGATGGTCTTCAGGTTTCTCTGATCCTGATGTTTCCCATTTTCCTGGGGTTTTTGGAACAGGATCGATTATTAGCCCCGGCAGAATACCGCATTACCCGGCAAATGATTGTGCCGGCAGAAATACCGGCAGTTTGGTCGGCGATAACAAGCTCCACCAGCTTGAATCCGGAAGAAAATCAGAGCTTTTTTACCTCGTTTTTCGGATTGCCGAGGCACCAGCGCACCGAATTGGATACCCTGGCTGTTGGTGGTCGTCGAACGGCCTATTACGAGCGCGGTTTGTATTTCGAAGAAACGATCACGCAGCTAGACACCCATCGCACGATGCGCGTTTCGATTAAAGCCGATCCAGGGAATGTGCCACCAACCGTGCTGGATGAACATATTGTAATCGGCGGCAGACATTTCAAGGCTTTGGAAGATACCTATGTGCTAACTCCGCGAACCGACGGCACTTGCCTGCTTGAGTTATCAGGTCGAATTTCGATCAACACGCCGTTCAACTGGTATTCAGGCCTTTGGGCGCGCTGGGTGTTATCCGATTTGTTTGATGATCAACTCCGGCAAATCGGACGCCGGGCAACCAACCGATAACCATGCCGGCTTCCTCGCACCCATTTCGACAATATCTGTCATTAATCTTGCTGTTTGCGCCGGCCCTTGGTTTGGTCTTGTTCCTTGGTTTATTCGGCAGCCACCCCAGGCTTCAACTGGGTGGGCCCCTGTGGTTTCCCTGGCAATTTTGGCTGATGGGTTTGGCAGGAATCATTGCCACGATCGGCGGCGTGCTTGATTGGCGGTTTCATCGCGATCCGCTCAAACTGCAATTATCGAAAAAAGAACGCGACGCCGAAGCTGCCGCTTTGGGATTGGGCGGTGTGCCCATGTTTCTTTTAATGTGCTCGGCAACGCTCAGCGAGCAGCCCAATCAATGGTTGATTCCGATTTTGGTGGTGCTCATTTACACCGTTGTGGCTATTTGTTACGACGAGTTTGTGTTTCACCTGCGTCGGTGTGGAAAAACGGAAACCATGTTTCATCGCATGCTGGTATTTGGAAACGGTACGGCCTGGCTGGCCTGGATGCATTTTATTTATTACCGATAAATTGAAACTGGATATTGGATTCGACGGTCCGGTACAAATCCGGAAAGTAGCGTTGCCGGAACTTGTTTCCAGCGGAATTTCCATCCTTTATCTGTCGGATTTTCATTTCAACCGATACAGCCGCCATCTAGCCAACCGGCTAATCAAATTGGTTGATGCCGTGCAACCGGATATCCTGCTGCTGGGGGGCGACTATGCCGATACCCGCGCCGGATTAATGCATTTCGAGTCCTTTTTAGCGGTCACACGTGGTTTGGCTACCTATGCCGTTGCTGGAAACCACGATTACTTTTTCGGCCTCGCGCGGGTGCGCGAAAGCCTGGAAAAGCGAGGCGTTCGTTGGTTGGAAAAGGAAGGCGCGGTGCTTCACCTGAACGATCGAACGGTGGCCATCGATGGCAATTGTTTCCAGCATACCCCGGCGGATTACCGGATTCTTTGCCTGCACAAACCGGTGCGCGTTCCACTTACGGCGACCTATCACCT
>JAEUUR010000170.1 GCA_016787465.1 Saprospiraceae bacterium
GCCATCGCTTCCAGGATACTGACCGGCATATTGTCAAACCGTGTGGTACTTAGGAAAATATCATATTCCGAGGCAAGGGCAATCCATGTTAGTTTGTCGAGTTTTCCGGTGAATTGAACCCGGTCAGCGAGTCCCAATTGCCTACAAAACTCCCTGCAAATTTCCAGTGAGCCATCTTTATCCGGCCCCACCATACACAATACTGCTTCGTCATACTTTTCTGCAATTCGTGAGAACACCTCAATGGTCATAACCGGGTTGTATATTTTTTCAAACGACCTGACCCACAGGAATTTTGGTTTGATCGGATACCTTTTTTTGAAGGCGTACCGATTGATCAAAATAAAATTAGGAATACATTCAACCCGGTATCCGGCTTGTTGGAAAGCATGTTCCAGGTAGTTCGAAGGGGCAACATTCATTTTGGAATACTTAAAAATTGCACGGCTCAGGGTTGGTGAGTTAGACAACCGGTTCGGCAGGTTTCCGCCGTGCAAGTAGAGTATGTACGGAATTCCATAAAACCTGGATAACAAAGCAATCAGCCAGGCATAATAGAAATTCCAAGTACTGAAGGTGGCAATGATGACGCAATGCGCTCTGTTTTTGTGCTTTAAAAAAGTGCGAATTAAATCCAACATGCGTATGATTTTATTCAATTTGCTGGAAGCGCTTACTATCTCATAGGTTTCAGCCAGTTGAACACGGTGTACTTCCATGGTCGTAACCGTAAAACCGTGCGCTTGCAAGGCATTTCCCAGGTAAATAATCACTTTTTTGGGTCGCATTTTTTCTGTAGTCAACGCATAGTGCTTGCGCACTTGTTGTTGCTTAATAATTTGAAAATCAATTATTTATTATCAGTAAAGTCATTTAAATCCTATGATTCATAGTATAATTCTCGCAACGTGATAAAACTCAATCCATACAGTAACATAGGCATTGACAATCGGGTGGCCGAATGGGTCATAAAAAAGAAGCAGGAGGTCAGGCACATTACCATCAGCATTTTTTCAAATGCACTCCGGCGTTTAAAATAGACGTGCAAAGGGAACAACATCAAAATGAACAAAGCCAACAGGCCCAGGATACCATGTTCCGACAACATCCTGCTTTGTTCAATATGCGCTGCTGCAAATTGGTGGTAACCATGTTCATATCTTTGGTATTTGCCCATGCCGGGGCCAACTCCCCACAACGGATTATCCAGAAACACCCTCAGATCAGTGAGGATGATATCCATCCTTCCAGAAGTATATTTGTCGAGGCCAACGCTGCGTCCATCCGGCCGTTCTCCGAAAAAACGGTAATACAGTAAGTTGCCGGTTGCCGTATTCAACCATCTGAAAATCAGCCAAGCAATCAAACCCAAGACGCTTGCAGACAACAATCCATTGCGAATCCTTGTGAATTGAATGCGTTGATAATAAGCATACATAGCCAGTAGCATGAAAGAAACAAGTATTGGCGCAACCATTCCGCCCCGCGAAAAGGTCAGCAAACCACGGTATGTGAGCAAAACAATCAATAACACCACCATGTAATGACTTTTAACAACCTGTAACCGAAGCAAGTATGAAAAAACAAGCATCAGTATTCCAAGTCCAAGAATAGATGCCACCTGATTGGGCCCATAACCGCCGCTGGCTTCAAAATTCGCTGAATAGGTAAACTCTATCTGTTGCAGTGCCGGCGATTTGGCAGTGAGGAACCCCAACGCCGATACAATTGGCATCAAACAAAAACGAAAAAGCCTTGCAACTTCTGCCACCCTGACCGGGCGATTAAAAAAGTAAATTGTTGCCACCGTCAGACACAATGGGCCGGACAGGTTGAACGAAAGTTGATCAATCGCCTCTGGCAAACTGAAAACATGGGCTGCCATCCAAATGCCTGGAAGCAGCAACCCAATAAAATACCATAAAATCGGGAGGGGGAATCGCCTGGAGAGTGGTTCTACCAGCATGCCGACCAACAGGAGCAAACTGATACCGTATTTTGTAAATTCGTGTGGCAACCCGCTTCCCGACATTCTGGCCAGCAATTCCAAACCGCTTAAATATGCTGCTGAATAGCCGGCAATACCTGATCGGTTGAGCGTGCGGGTGGTTTGAAATATGGCATAAACAAACACAGCAGCCACCCAAACAAATGCCATTTGTGGAACAAACACGACACCTGCCCCTAGCAGAAAGTGAATGGCAATCAACCATTCAGCAGGGTATCGGCCTGGTATCACAATTGAATATTTTTGGTTGGTTGCGAACAAAGCTGGTAAAACCGGCTGAGTTCATCCACAGCTTTTTTTTCTGAATAATTTTCAGTCACATGCTTTTGTAGTTTTTTCCCCAAATGCTCCCGCAAATCTTCATCTCGAATGAGCCGGCTCAATGCCAGGGCAAGTTGACCCGGATTGTGCGGAGCTACAATCAGCCCGGCTTCTCCGTTTAACAACACCGATGCGCAGGCGCCTACATTTGTACAAACGCATGCCAGTCCGGCCATGCCATACTCCAATAAACTGACAGGCAATCCTTCGTATTCCGAACTTAGTACGCCTATGTCCGACTCGGAAAGCAGAAGAGGAATGTCGGTTCGAATGCCCAGATATTTGATTGTTTCTTCCAGTTGCGCCTCTTTAATCATAGGCGACAAAACTCGTTGATAATATCTGTCAATGTCGGCTCCTACCAGGGTCGCTTCGAATTCAACACCTGTGCCTTTGAGCAATCGCAACGCTTCAATTAAGTTAGTGTGGCCTTTCTCTGGTCTTAGGTTTGCCACACAGATCAATTTGAGAACGTTTCGATTGACATTTCGAGTACCCTTGTGCTGCGTCGTGAAATGTTGCAATACCAACATGCGTCGAGCATCAAAAGACAAGTACTTTTCCACCCAATGTTTGTTTGTTTCATTTACACAAATGACACCATCGATGAACCGGGATAAAAAACGAAGCAATTTTTGCTGCGCAGACCTGGTGGCTGGTCGGTTTCCAAAATGATCGTGCCAAATCAAACGGTTGCCGCAAATCAATTTGAGCGCAACCGCCCAGTACAAGGAGGTCGAGTGTGCATGTACCAGGGCAATTTTTTGTTTTTTGATAAAACTGGCCAATTTGAAAAAAGAGCGAAAATCTAGTGCATTTCGCTTTTGTAAAAACAGGTATTGATTTTTGTATGCATAAAATTCGAAAAACAAACCTTCTGCACGCGAGGCGCATAAAGTGGTATCCAAGTTGCGATTATTCAGGGCATTACACAAGTTGACCGCCACCCGTTCGGCGCCTCCGGGATGGAGGGTGTCAATGAGGTGCAGAATGCGTGTCATCAAGCATTTACTGTGACTAAAGTGATTATTAAGATTTTAATGATGGGAAATGCTTGAATTTCCAATGATGATGCGATCAATATTTTCACAACTACTTTGGGTTGTTTAAAAGATGTTGAATTTCGTGTTCGAACCGATCCAAAGTAAATTGCCTCGACCATGCCATAGCGCCTGCTACTTGTTCGGCATAGGAGTCCGGATTGTTCAACTGTTGCTCAATTGCCTGAACAATCGCTGCTGGATCTGCGTGAGGAATCAAGACGCCACGTGAGCCATTTCCCAACATTTGAGGAACACAGGATACGGGTGTTGTGACCGGTAAACACCCCCAAAACATCGCTTCGGCCACCGCCTTGGGCCAGCCTTCGGATTTGGACGGGAAAAGCAGGAAATGCGACTGACGGTATGCAACTGTAAGCGTATGATGCGCAATGTTGCCGTGCAGGGTAACGTATCCTTCCAGGTTGTTTTCTTGGACAAATCGTTGAAGGTCAGTACGCTCCGGTCCTTCCCCAAAAAAATCAAGCTGCACGTTGTATCCCAGATCTGACAACAACTTGATGGTTTTTAAAACCAACATCGGTTGTTTGTTTGCAGTGAGTGTTCCAACAAAAATAAACCGGGTAGGTTGTTTTTGTGTCAGGGTTCTGGCAGGGGTTTCTATCACTTCTTTTTCTCTGTAACTAGCCGTAAAAAATGGATAGATATTTCGTGTTTTGTCGGGCCATAATCCATAAACCAACGCAGTCATTTTGCGGGTAAAAAAAGTATGGCGAAGGATAGATTGCTGCAAACGATAGCTCCAAGGCTGGTTGCTCTTCCAGTCCCAATTCCCTGCATATTTCGCGGTTTTGGATTTGCCAGGAAACAGTATTTGGCAAAAACACCCCAACAGGCCGATATTTCCGGGGCACCTCAAATGGATGTGATCGGCTTGTCGCATTGCAGTAAATATTCGCCAAATGACAACAGGAAGCAGCCCAATGGATCGCAATCGTTCGGGCCAGGAAGTAAAATTGAGTGCAGGTATGCGGATGAATTTTATTTCCGGATGTTCATAATGTACTTGAATTGGATTAATGGCAGATTCTACAAGCGGTGCAACTATGATGACTTGTTGAGCATGTTTGATCCAAATGTTCATTTCGCGCACATAAGGACCATAGGCTGAATATTTACCTGCTTGTTGATTATGTATGACGTGTGTGACGATTAAAAACCTCATTCGGAAGTTCGTGTTGACCCTATTTGCATTGCAATACCATACATGCCAAGATATAAAATGCTGAAAGTGAGTGAGTTAATGCCGAGTTTCCACCATAGATTATCAAATGAAAAATGTAACCAATACATACAACCAACCGCAAGAAATGCCATGCATGCGTATTTTAACGGCGCCGACATCAAGCTGGTCAGTGGTACACCAATTGATTTTTTAACAAAATAGAAGGTAATAAAAACGGATAAAACTCCGGTAACGATCAGGCTGTATAAATACCCTTTCAATCCGAAATAAAAGCCAATCCAAAGCCCGGCAAGCAGTATGGATTTTTTGATGAGTTCCAGATGAAACACCGCTTTTGAATCGCCCGATGCTTTCAGCATACTCCCGCAGGCAGCTCCCAATGGCAAGGCAAATCCGCTGAGGCATAATATTTCAAAATAACGGATGCTTTCGCTCCATTTTTCACCCAACAAAATCAAAATCAGCGACTCAGCGCATACGTACAGCCCTCCCAGCAGACCAAATGTGATAAAAGCGGTCATTTTTTCCGTTTTTAATCCCAGGGCAACAAATGCCTTTTTTTGATCCTGGATTTTGGCCAGTGACGGGAACGTTACCGCGCCCAAACTATCGGCGCCGTATTTCATAACCAGCCTGTTTAAACTTTTAGCCCTGTTAAACAAACCCACCTCAACAGGCGAATAGATTTTTGCAATGATAATTGCATCGAGGTGATCAAAAATATGGTTTATAAAATTGGCACTGAACATGTATAACCCATATCGCCAAAGCGCATGCAAAGGTTTTAAACTCAAATGGAATACAGGTTTTATGGAAGTATTTGTGCGCAATAACAGTGTGAATAACAATCGGTGTGAAAGTACCTGAAAGACCAAACTCCAAACACCATACCCATTTACGGCCATCGTTGCTCCAATCAATCCGCCAAGGGTTGTAGCAGCAATTTTTGCCTTGTTGAGGGTCGAAAATGCCAGGTTTTTGATTAGACTGGCCTCGTGAACTACCCGGAAGCTCGTGATAATAATGCTAAAACTCAATACACGAAGAATGAGCGTCATCCGATCGTCGCCAGCCAGCCATGAAACCCACGGTGCGCTCAACCAGGTGAGGACGGTAAAAAACACTCCAAACAACAGGTTCGCTGCCAGGGCAGCATCATAATGACGGGTAGTTGGAGAAGGATGCTGAATTAAGGCCGCGCCTAGCCCGGAGTTGGCAAAAACATCCATAAATGAAATCACGATCAAACACAAACTGACCAAACCATAATCAGCAGGCCCCAGGTACCTCGCAACGATGATGCTGACCACGAG
The DNA here is from genome assembly GCA_016787465.1 of Saprospiraceae bacterium. Lineage (GTDB taxonomy): Bacteria > Bacteroidota > Bacteroidia > Chitinophagales > Saprospiraceae > M3007. The sequence continues at coordinate 5,890 of JAEUUR010000170.1, forward strand.
ACTGATAATTTGGGCGCCTAGCCTTCCAGAAACATCCCACAAGTACAACCCAACGATTTCCGGCAACAACCCAAGTCGCTTTTTCAGCGAATCAGACAACGCTCCTAAAACACGTAACCAATCAGGCCTTTTTCTTTCTCCGCTTTGATTTTCCTGCATCATCTTCGTAATACCCGTAGCCGTACCCATACCCGTAACCATAACCTCGCTTTTTGGATATTTCGACGCCATTTAGCACAATACCAATGTTTTTCAGTTTTCGCTGGTGTCTCAATTCATGTACAAAATGACCGGCTGCCTTGGGTGTGATTCCTTGTCTCATGATAAAAACAGTGCCGTCGGTGTATGGCGTGAGCAACAAAGCATCTGATACCAAACCAACTGGCGGCGTATCAATCAGGATATAATCGAATTGTGAACGCAAATAGGCAAACAAATCAGCAAGTGCCGACTCTTGTATCAGTTCCGAAGGGTTGGGTGGGGTAGGGCCGTTCGGTACCCAGTATAAATTTGGGTGTAATGACGTGGCTTGCGGAAGTTCAGCAGCCGACGCCTGACCCAACAACAGATGGGTGATGCCCTTTGCTTTTGCATCCTGGCTTAAGTATTGTCCCAGTTTGGGTTTCCGCAGATCCAATGCTACCAGGCAGGTTTTTTTACCTGAAAGCGCAAAAGAAAGGCCCAAATTCACGGTGATAAAACTTTTTCCTTCTCCACTTGCGCTGGAGGTAATCATAAAGGTATGAGGTGGCGCCCCGTGGTGCAAAAATTGAAGATTGGTGCGCAAGAGCCGAAACATTTCGGCCACCGCGGTTCGGCTTTCTTTTCGAACCACCAGGTTTTCACCGGTTTTGCTCAACCCGATTACACCTAACTGGGGCGAATCGGTTAACTGTTTGACGTCTTCTGTCGTGTGAATTTTATCATTTAAAAGTTCGCGCAATATGAGCCAGGCCAGAGGTATACCAAGTCCCAGTATAAAGGCAAGCGCATAAATGAGAACTGGTTGTGGGGCCACGGGTTTCAAGGGTGGCTCGGCAGAATCAATCACTTTGGCATCGGCCAGAGAAACTGCCATGGAAAGTGCCGCTTCTTCTCTCTTTTCAAGCAGGTACAAATACAGGTTTTCTTTGATGTTCTTTTGACGTGTGATTTCAATCAATTCTTTTTCAATCCCGGGTAAACTTTTAATCCGGTTTTGAATAAGTTTGTTTTTTTCGGATAACCGGGCATTGCTGCGAATGAATTGTGCGCGTGCATTGCCGAGCGTTTCCAACAAAACCTTTTGTTGTGCCTGAATTCGACCTTCCAGCTGCTGTACCAGCGGATGTTTATGGTTTACGGATTCCAAAAGACGTTTACGCTCCTGAAGCATCTCATTGTATGCAACTGCCTGCTGATTGGCTTCCGTATGCTCCAAAGCTAAATTAATAGGAATTTGACTCAGGCTGTCGGCTTGATTAACCAGCAGTTTTTCCATCGAACGCAGGAATTCAATTTGCAACTCAAGTGTTGAAATTTGCTGGTCGTTTTCACGGAATTCTTCTGTGATAAGTCGGACGTCATTATCAATGCCGCTTGGTAAGGTGTTTTTGGTTTTAAACCTTTCAACAGAGCCCTCTACCTCTGAAAGTTCAGCCGTTAAAAAAGTCAATCGTTCATTGATAAAAGTATAGGTGTTATTCCACTTTTGATTTTTTTCCTGGATTGCAAAGGAGTTGTAAGTATGTGTGAGCGCATTTAGAATATCAGCGGCTTTTTCAGCAACCTGATCGCGTAACCGCAACTCAAGAACAGTTGAATACGCTCCAATTCTGCGCGCAATAATCTGACTTGCATAGTTTCTCGCAACCTCATCCGGATTCAAAAAGCTGATGTACAGTTGCTCATTTCCCATCCCTGCCAGCGGATTTTTTTTGAACCTGAACGTACCCAACGAACACTTGAATTCTCGGTCAAAATGTGTTTTACCTAATTCCTGCCCATTTTGAGCTATTATCATTTGACCATCATTCGTTTGGGTTACCTCAAGTCGGACGTTCCGCGTATTAGCAGAAAGAAAAAAGGTATCTACCCAAATAGGTGCGCGCCGGTATAATTCGCCGATCCGTACCCGCCCTTGAGTTTCATACACGATATGCAATTGGAGTTGATCCACTACAGCCCGCATCAAGGTGCGGGATTTCAGCACCTGAATTTCATTTTCAATATTTTTGAGGGATGATAACGCCCCAACCTCCTTCAACAAAAATGATTCCTGAACGCCATCTGAACCGGAATCGGATGATTTTATCAGGATGCTGCATACGGCCTCATATTGTCGGGTAGCATATCGCAGGTAGGTCCAAGCCAACAAACTGAAAAAAGCCAAAGCGAACAGGTAATAATACCAAGGATGCAGAAAGTATTGATACAAGTTCCGTTTTAAGTCCACCGTATGATTGGACCCGGCTTGTAGAATTGTATGTTCAGGCAGGTTAGAGCTGGGCATTGGAGGATTCAACGAGCAATAAAAATCAAAATGTTCAAAATGACGCTCCCAATGGAAATCCAAGGCAAAACCTTGGCACTTTGATCCGAAACAGCGCCCGTTTTTTGTTTGATCGGCGCCACATACACAATATCATTTTGCTGAAGTTGATAGAACGGAGAATCCAGCATGTCTTTTGATTTGAGGTTGATGTTTCCATAACTGCGTTTGCCGGCATTTTCCCTGATCACCAGTATTTGATCGCGGCGGCCATAGTTGGTAAGATCTCCGGCCATTCCGAGTGCTTCAAGCACATTTAATCGTTGCCCATCAATCGTAAAAGTGTTTGGATTGCGAACTTCGCCTAAAACAGTTATTTTGAAATTGATTAACCGGATGCTGACGATTGGATCATGGAGGTATGCTTTCAACCGTTCTGAAAGGCTGTCGCGCGTTTCTGTTACCGACCAGCCTGCAACATGCAGTTGACCAACGCCAGGAAACGTGATAAACCCGGTTTCATCCACCCGATAAATAGAAGACGGAACGCCATAATAGGCCTTTGAACTGTTTATTTCAGGGTTGAATGGTTGAACGGTAGCAGGGTTGATATCTATACTGTTTGCTACCTGGATTTGAAGCAAATCGTCAGGTTGTATTTTCAATACGGTTAATGGGCGCATCGATTCAGGGAAGCGGTCGCCTTCTGTAAAATTGACCAACGTTTTATGCTGGATGCATGAACTCAATCCAAACAGCAAAAAACATACACTTGAAATGTTGAAAATCAATGTTTTAATCATGTTATTTCAAGTTTTTCATGAAACCATTCTACTGTTTTTTGAAGGCCTTCCCGAATTTGTATTTTGGGTTTGTATCCAAGCAATTGATAAGCCTTGCTAATGTCAGCCAGAGAATGTCGAATGTCGCCGCTCCGTTCCGGCCCGTAAACGGAAGGAACATCGGAGCCGGTTAGTTCTTTTAAGCAGTTGTAAAGTTCGTTAAGTGTTGTTTGTACCCCGCAAGCTACATTAAAAACTTCGCCAAAAACGTCAGAATTTTGAGTAAATAAAGCCAGCAAATTAGCATGAACGGCATTTTCAACAAACGTAAAATCCCTGCTGGTATTTCCATCACCATAAATGGTTGCCTGTTTACTTTGTAGCAAATGCTGGATAAACAACGGAATAGCAGCTGCATATGCGCCGTTGGGACTTTGACGGGGACCAAAAACATTGAAGTAACGCAGCCCAATTACCTCCATACCATAATTGCGCATGTAGGTTGACGCATAAAGTTCATTGACATATTTAGTCACAGCGTATGGCGACAACGGTTTTCCGATTTTTTCTTCCTTCTTTGGCAGATCCGGATGGTCGCCATAGGTGGAAGATGAAGCCGCATACACAAATCGTTTGATTCCCTGTGTTTTTGCTGCATGTAGCACATTTAACATGCCGGTGTTGTTGACGGCATGCGTTGTAAGCGGATCCGCGATCGATCTGGGCACAGAGCCCAGTGCAGCCTGATGGCAAACAAGGTCGATGTCTTCGCAAACTTGCAGGCATGTTTCAAAATCCCTGATATCTCCTTCAATCAGTTCAAATGCAGGGTTTCCGGTGTGTTGCGACAGATTAGCTTTGTATCCGGTCGAAAAATTATCAAGCACACGAACCAACGCTACCCTCGGATCAATTAACAGGGCATCTGCAAGGTGTGAACCTATGAAACCGCCACCGCCGGTCAGTAATATTTTTTTCATTCCCCAAAAGGGTGTTTGGTGAGGGGCAGCGCCGCCAGCGGGTGGTATTCGCCTTGTAATCCGATGGCAGGCATGTTACGAATATCGTGAGCGATTTGGATGGAATCCAGGGCATCGGTGAGGCCAAACCCACGACCGGCCAATATTTCGCGGTAACTGAGGGTATGCAAGTCGGTAAATCCTTCACTGAACTCGATGGAAGCGCCGTTCATGGAGATAGCCCTGAATGTGCGTTTCCCTGCTTTTTGTGCCTCAATTGGCAAGGTGTCAGGATTTATACTCAAAAACCACCGCACCCGTGCATGTTCGAGTTCAAGTAAACCGGCGGCACGATCGTGTGTGTGGACATGTACGGTGTTTTGCTTCATTTTCCCAAACACCCAGGTCAACATATCAAAAAAATGAATACCGATATTGGTGGCAATTCCGCCTGATTTTTGTAAATTTCCTTTCCAACTGGTGTAATACCAATTGCCCCTGGAAGTTATATAGGTCAGGTCGACATCGGCATGTTTTTTTTCGGATAACACCTGCTCCCGCAAAGCCTGAATGGCCGGGTGAAGCCTTAATTGCAGAATCGTGTTGACTCTCCGACCCGATTCAACTTCATTTTCCAGCAAAGCGCTCACATTCCAGGGGTTTAGCACCAGCGGTTTTTCACAAATGACATGTGCGCCGAGCCGTAAACCAAAACGGATGTGTGCATCGTGCAGGTAATTTGGCGAACAGATGCTCACATAATCCACTGGCTGGCGCATCCGTTTTTGTTTTTCCAAATGCCGGTCAAAACGCTCGAATTCATTAAAAAAAGCCGCTTCTGGAAAATAGGAATCCAAAATCCCGACAGAATCATTCGGGTCAAATGCTGCGATCAGTTCGTTGCCGGTTTCATGAATGGCTTTCAAATGCCTGGGCGCAACGTAGCCGGCTGCGCCGATCAATGCAAAGCGCAAACCGTGTGTTGATTCCTTTTGCATATCGAATTTTGTCGTGGTTTCGAGCATTTATTTGAAAAATGTGCGAACGCCTTCACAGATATATTTTAGCTGATCTTCATCCAATTCCGAATGCATGGGCAATGAAAAAACGGTTGCACAAAGTTGTTCTGTAACGGGCAACGTACCTCCTTTCCAATATGAATTAAAGGCAGGCTGATCATAAAGTGGTACTGGGTAATAGACCATCATCGGGATACCCAGGTTTTGCAGATGCGCTTTCAGGGCTTCGCGCACCTCCCTGGGGTTGGGTACATTAAGCCGAAGGGTATATTGATGAAACACATGAGTCGACTGTACACTTCTGCCCGGAGGCAAAAGTTGTGGCAATTGACCTAAATGTTGATCGTAGTACTCGGCAGCACGTTGACGGGCAGCATTGTAACGGTCGAGGTGTGGAAGTTTGACGTTGAGTACACCAGCTTGCATCGCGTCCAGCCGAGAATTTACCCCTATCATGTCGTGGTAATATTGTTTTGATTGCCCATGATTGGCGATCATTCGACATGCATAAGCCAGGTCATCGTCGTTGGTGGTGATTGCGCCGCCATCGCCATAACACCCGAGGTTTTTGGAAGGGAAAAAAGAAGTGCAACCGATATGACCCAGTGTGCCGGATTTCCCGTTCACTGTATTACCCTTATAATCAGCTCCAATTGCTTGTGCATTGTCTTCTATTACCCACAGTTGGTGTTTTGCTGCCAGCGCCATGATGGCTTCCATGTCGGCACACTGGCCAAACAAATGCACGGGAACGATGGCTTTGGTTTTTGGAGTGATGGCCGCTTCAATTAATTCCGGTGTGATGTTAAATGTTTCAGGGTCAACATCCGTCATCACGGGGGTGAGCCCCAACAGTCCGATTACTTCTGCGGTTGCTACATAGGTAAAAGCAGGCACGATTACCTCATCACCCGGTTTTAAACCGATCGCCATCATGGCAATTTGCAAGGCGTCGGTTCCGTTGGCGCAAGGGATGACGTGTTTTACCTGCAGATATGTTTCCAGTTGCTCCCGAAACGCGTTCACTTTTGGACCTCCGATGAATATGGCGGATTCCAACACTTCTTGCATCTCGCGGTCTATTTCAGCCTTGATGGATTGGAATTGCTTCTTGAGGTCAACCATGGGTAATTGTACCATTTTGCTGCTCGTTTTGATCGTTTAAAAGATGGCTTCGCCTTTCATAAGTAACGTTGACTTATGACAAATGGCTGTGTGTATAGTGGTGATAAACAGAATATTCTGGTGTTTTCATGCGGATTTAGGAGGGGCCGGATTTATAGTCGCCAGTAAGTAATTTGTTCATCTACTTCTTTGTAAATACCCTTCAAATCCATCAGTATGGGTTTCTCATTCGATATTTTAAGGAAAAAATCGTTTTTAAAAGCCAAAAACTGCTTGTGTCCGACAGCTACGATAATGGCGTCATAACCTACTGAAATTTGATCAATGAGGGTTAATCCATAGGCGCGTGCCACATCATTTGGAGATGCATTAGGGTCGTAAACATGAACATTTATTCGATAGCCCTGCAGTTCCTGCACCAAAGCGGCAACTTTGGAATTCCGAATATCGGCCACATTTTCTTTAAATGTAATACCCAACACCAGCACCTTAGCAAGTCCAGGGTTTTTGTCGCGCTGAATCAGCATTTGGACAAGCCTTTTGGCAATCCAGGCTGGCATACCGTCATTCACCCGGCGTCCGCTCAAAATCACCTGTGGCTCGTAACCGGTTTCGATGGATTTGAAAAGGAGGTAATAAGGGTCGACGCCGATGCAATGACCACCTACCAGGCCAGGATAATATGGGGTGAAATTCCACTTAGTGGCAGCGGTCTGAATAACTTGGTGCGTGTCGATACCAAGGCGATCAAAAATGATCGCCAATTCATTCATGAGTGAAATATTGAGGTCGCGTTGGGTGTTTTCAATGACCTTGGCGGCCTCGGCCACTTTGATGCTCGGCGCCTGGTAAATACCGGCTTCTATTACTTTTCCATAAACCTGCGCAATTTCCGCTAGCGATGCATCATCGCAGCCGGAAACCACTTTCAGAATTTGGGTGATAGGTCGCGATTTATCGCCCGGGTTAATCCTTTCAGGCGAATAACCGAATTTGAAATCGATACCTGCTTTCAAGCCCGACGATTTTTCCAACACGGGTACACAATCTTCTTCCGTACATCCAGGGAAAACAGTGGATTCGAAAACTACATAATCCCCTGGTTTTAAAGCTGCGCCGACACGTTCTGAAGCGTTTTTTAAATGGCTTAGATCAGGCACTTTGTAATCATCAACGTCGGTGGGTACGGCGATTATAAAAAAATGGGCGTTGCGTAGTGAGTCAGAATTGCTTGTAAATTCGATGTCGCAGCCATTAAAATCGTCTGTCACTAATTCCTGACTGGGGTCAAGGCCATTGCCAAGCATTTCAATGCGTTCGGGGTTATGGTCGAAACCAATCACGGAGAAGTGTTTAGCCATAGCCAATGCGAGCGGTAGTCCTACATACCCTAAACCAATGACGGCTACTTTTTTTTCTCGATTAATCAACGCTTCAAACATCGTGACATGAATTGGAAAATGCTTGGGGATAAGTGCAGGAAAGCAGGGCGCAAAACTACTCAAAGTTTCTACGGATAACACACTTGTTTTGAAATTGATTGACGGACAAATCTGTTCCTTTATCTTCGCGGCTCAAAAAAATAGGCCATTGGAAAAATTGTTTTCGAAGGGGCATGTCACGTTGGGTGCAGGATTGGCTTTAATTTTGATAACTGCCTGGTTCAGCGTCGGTTATCATCATCCTGACGAGCATTATCAGATACTTGAATTTGCAAAGTACAAACTTGGTGAATCGCCACTGGCTGATTTGCCTTGGGAGTATCATGAAAAAATGCGACCGGGTTTACAGCCATTTCTAGCATTTGCCGGTATTAAGTTTTTAAGAATTTTGGGGGCTGAAGATCCATTTTTGATCGCTTTCTTTTTCAGGTTATTGACGGGTCTGTTGATTTTTTGGTTATACTGGAAATGGTCGGAAAAATTGTCGGATACGCTTAGCAACAACGGAAAATGGTTGAAAGCCGCTTGGATGTTTTTTTGGATGATGCCTTATTTAAATGTAAGGTTTTCTTCAGAGAATTTATCTGCGTTTACCTTTTTTGGCGGACTTCTGATTTTACTTGAATCGATGAATAAAAAAAGGTATTGGCATGTTTTTGCGGCAGGTTTTGTGCTGTGTTTGTCGTTTTTTTTCAGGTACCAGATTGCATTTGCCGCCATTGGTTTGGGAATTTGGCTGGTGTATTACAGGAAACTTCAAGCAGCGGAATGGATGTCTTTAATGGCTGGGGCTTTGGTTGCATTTTTGCCAGGTTTGGCTGCTGATTATTGGTTGTACGGATCGTGGGAGGTGGCTCCGTACAATTATTTTGTTCAAAACATTGTGGAAGATAAAGCTGCCGGCTTTGGCGTATCACCCTGGTGGACCTATTTTTCAGAATTTCCACTGTCGTTTTTACCGCCTATCAGCTTGTTCTTGTTTGGTTTTTTGACTATTGGAATCTTGAAGCAGCCGAAGCATGTGTTTGTTTGGTGTTTGGTACCCTTTGTACTTTGCCATTCTGCCATAGCCCACAAGGAAATCCGGTTTATGTTCCCAATGTTGTTACCCATGTTTTACCTTGCTGCGTATGGCATGGATCAAATCAAGTGGCAGCGTTGGCTCAGAGGTTTGTTTAAATTTTCAATCGGAATTAACATGCTGGCCCTGACTTTCAGATGTTTGTATCCCGCAAACGATATTTTTACATACACCCGTTTCCTACGCAGGTACGCCTCGGCAAACCCTGAAACGGTCGTTTACCAGGAACCGGCAAAAAATGGTAAAAAAGACCGGCTGGTGCCGCATTTTTACCAAAGCCCATGGGTACAAATCATCATTCCGGATTCACTCAAACAACTGAACAACAAACTGTTATACCATCCTGAAAAGGGGGATTTGCTGCTAATCAAGGATCCAAACACCTCCATAACCTTTGAATCTTTTCGTCTTGAAAAAGTTTATCAATGGTATCCGGATTGGTTGTTAGGTAATAACCTGAACGGTTGGCAAGACCGTACCCGAATTTGGAATGTATACCGTATTCAATGAACACTGTAGAAATTCCTTCTTTGTTCTAAAGTTAAGGAATTGCTTTTGAATGCAACCTTTCATACAGAGCGCTGTAAATCAATGCTTTGGCCGCAGGCTGTTGTCACAACTAAACAACGCGAAGTATAAATAATTCAAAAATCAAGCAGCGGTCTGATTTAATTTTTGAATCTTCGCTTTTGATCTATTCATCGTTTTATCTCACCAACCAGTTTCACTATGCGTTTAATAAGTACGCTCACCCTGCTTTTAGTCTGTCTGGCTTTAAGTCAGTCTTCGGCCCAAACACCCCGCGATTATGCATTGCCACTTACGGCATCACTCAATTTATTCCCGCCATCGATCAGTTTATCGTGGCCTAACCCAAGTGGCGCAAACCTGCAGTTGTTACGCCGTACGAAAGGCCAAACCGGCAATCAATGGATTCAGCTGTTCAATGTGAACGCCAGTAACATGGTGAATTACAGTGATAATAACATTTCAGTTGGCCAAACTTATGAATATGTGTTGGTTAGAAACACCACCTTTAGTTCGATTGGTTATGCGCACGTAGGCGTTCGTGCACCGGTGGTCGACAACCGCGGTAAAATTCTTGTTATCATTGATTCTACTTCCGCTGATGCATTAGGTGTCGAATTGGTCAGGATGAAAAATGATATGCGCGGCGACGGCTGGGTGGTTGAACCCCATAAAATTGGTCCATCTGCTACGGTCGCTTCTGTGAAATCGCTCATTGTAAATTCCTACAATGCTGATCAGCAAAACGTTAAGGCTGTATTGTTGATGGGCGCCGTACCGGTTCCATACTCCGGAAATACGGCATGGGATGGCCACACGGACCAAGCGCCACCCATTCACACCGGCGCCTGGCCGGCTGATGTGTATTATGGCGATGTAAATGGTTTGTGGACGGATAATGTGGTTAATAATACCACACCCGCCAGAGATGCCAATGATAACGTGCCTGGCGACGGTAAATTCGATCAGGACTATGTGCCTACCCAGGTTGAATTACAGGTTGGCCGGATAGATTTTCGGAGAATCAACGCACCGCAATTTGGCGAAGCTGATGCCATCGGTTTAATGCGCAGGTACCTCGATAAGAACCATGCATGGCGAACCGGTGCTTATCAGGTAGAAAATAAGGCAATTGTGGATGATAATTTCGGATTTGTTGCAAACGAGTTTCCATTCGCTATGAACGGTTACCGCAACCCAATGCCCTTAATGCCGGAAGCTAACATCGTTGATGGAGATTTTTTTAACAACACAAACCCGGAATCCTACCTCATGGGATATGGTTGTGGACCTGGTGGTTATTCAAGTGCCGGTGGTGTTGGAAGCAGCAGCAATTTTGCGACTGATACAGTTAATGTCGTGTTTGCTAACCTTTTTGGCAGCTATTTCGGCGATTGGGATTATGAATCCAATCCATTGATGCCCTCTGCCCTTGCTTCCAGGGGCGGTATTCTTACTTGTTCTTGGGCAGCACGGCCACACTATTTTTATCATCCGCTGGCATCAGGTGAAACGATTGGCTATTGCACCCGAGAAACTCAAAATGCTCAATTTAATAACGGATTTTATGCCACATTCGGCGAAAGCAGCGCGCAAGTAAGCCTGCTTGGCGACCCTACTATTCGTGCACATATTGTTCCACCACCAAACAATGTGGCAGCTTCGAATAGCTGCACCCGTGTACAAATTGCCTGGAATTCACCGAGCAGCCCTGTCGACGGATACCATGTATACCGCAGTTTATCCAATGATGGCCCATACGTTAGGCTTACCACCAATTTGCTGAGCGATACCATCTATTTCGATAACAACCCGATTGAAGATACTTTGTTCTATCAGGTTCGGGCCATCAAATCCACCTCATCACCTGCAGGCGGCTTGTATAGCAACAATAGTGTCGGCCCGATTACTTATGTTGTTTACACCGCAGGCACACCCCCTACGGTTCAAGTGAGCGCAAGTGGCGAGTTGACATGCATCAACACGGCCGCAACCCTGACATCAAGCTCTAATTCAACAATCAGCTCATACGAATGGTCGGGTCCAGACGGTTATTTTTCAACCGATCCGTCTCCATCGGTAACTGATCCTGGTAACTACGCCCTTGTGGTTTCGGATGCATCCGGATGCACAGCTACCGCCTCCGTATTTGTGAGTCAAAATACCATTCAGCCGGTATCTACGATCATCAGTTCCAATCCGATAACCTGTGCAGAAACAAGTGCACTGTTATCTGTTACTTCTTCATCCACGTTGAATCCCAACGGATTTACTTGGTCAACCGGCGCTACTACCAATACGCTGGAAGTAACCGCTTCAGGAACATACAGTGTTACAGTCACCGATTGGCTCAATGGTTGTACAGGAACTGCTGTGGTGAATCAAACAGAAAATACAACGCCACCGAACCTTGGTTTCCCAACGGAAGTAACCTATAACTGTTTCGCCCCATGCGTGCTGGTTAATTTGCCGTTGCCTACCGTTTATGCGTATCAGTTCAACGGCGCACCGGTTGCACCCGGCGTAGATCTGATGTTGTGCAATGCCGGTGTTTTCGATCTCGTAACAACAGACAGAGAAAACGGATGTTCGTCCACAACTGATATCGAAGTAATCGCAGATGTGAATGAACCCGGCGCTCAAATCGGTGGAAATACCCAACTGAGTTGCAGTACTCCATCGATTCAATTGTTAGGCAGCACCAATTCTGTTAATTCTGTCATCTTTTTGTGGACGGGGCCTGGAATTAATGCAAACAATGCCAATCAACAAAGCCCGACCATCAATCAGGCAGGACTGTATACCTTGCTGGTGACAGACGAAATTAACGGATGCACGTCAACTGCAACAGTCACTATTACCTCCGACCAAAGTTTGCCGGTAGCGATAGCAACTGGCGGTGCTTTGACTTGTTTGAACACGGAGGTTACTCTATCCAGCGAAGGAAGCACGAATACGCCTACAACTACCTATTTCTGGACCGGACCAGGCCTGGTTTCAATTGATCCGAATCCTGAAACTTCAACTCCGGGAACATACACCCTCATTGTGAATAATGGAAATGGTTGTACGGCTGTAGCGACGGCAGTGGTGACTCAAGATATTACGCCACCTTCGGTGACTTTCCAAAGCATTGGTTCACTCACTTGTAATGTTGATTGTATCGAACTGGCGTGGTCGCCTGTTTCAAATAATATTACAGTTGAGCCTGTAGAATTCTGCGATCCTGGCAGCTACACCGTAACGATCACTAATACTCAAAACGGATGTACATCAACCAATACGTTCGCGATTGTTGAAGTGCCGACCTTGAGTGGCGAATTCGAACCTCAGTTCATCGATTGTGACGGCACAGTAACACTTACCATTGTACCTCTTGGAGGTTTGCCGCCGTATACATACCTGTGGTCGAATGGCTCAACCCTCCAATCTGCCCTTTATATTCTGGATGGTACGCCAATATCAGTGAGCATCACAGATGCTGCAGGATGTTCATGGGGTAGCCAGGTACTTAATATTGTAGCTCCGCCGCCGGTGGTTGTAAACTCTTCTATTACGGACGAAACAGCCCCTGGCGCAGCAAACGGTAGTATCAACCTGACAGTTTCAGGAGGTACACCGCCATTTATCTTCAACTGGAGCAATGGCGCAACCACCGAAGATGTTTCCGGCTTAACTGGCGGAACTTATACCGTAGTGGTCACGGAAGTTACCACCGGCTGTACATCGGAGTATTCCTTTACTGTAAATACTTCCGTAGGAACCGGTGAAGCTGGAGACTTTAAAACCATTCAATTAGCGCCAAACCCAACTACAGGAGTGAGCGCTCTCACCTTGGAAATGAAGGAAGCTCGTGAAATTCGAGTTGAAATCCGGGATGCATTGGGTCGTTTGATTGTGGAGCATGCTCCGGTTCAAACAGATATGTTTAACTGGAACATCGACTTGAGTAAACATGCCGCCGGCATTTATCAGGTGTCCATCATCACCGGCGATAAATTGACTGTGCGGTCGCTGGTGATTGCGCGATAATAGGCGACTTTTAGTTTTAGTTTCAATCATCCCGAGTTTTGGGTCTCTCCCAAAACTCGGGATTTTTTGTATATCGTCGCTACGCAGGAGCTTCATGTATCTGTTTGTTTTACAAGGAGTTACAAGAGTATTAAGAGCGTTTTGATTTTCTCATGAAACTCTTGTAACTCTTTTTACTCTTTGTAAAAAACTGCGTCAACCCATTTCGGAAATCAATTTTACAATCCCGGCAAAATCTGATGGGTGGAAAGCGTGCCAGTCCCCATGTTTTTTAAACCAGGTCACTTGCCTTTTTGCATAATTTCGGCTGTGTTGTTTGATCAATTCAATAGCCTCTTCCAAAGAACATTTTCCATCGAAATAGTCGAAAAACTCTTCATAACCAACGGTTTTTAAGGCTGGAAAATCCCGGGAGGCATACAATGCAAGTGCTTCCGCTTCCAATCCGGCTTTAATCATTTCATCAACACGCTCATCAATGCGCAGATACAATTCCTGCCTTGGAAGCTCCAACAGTATCTGGATTACCTGAAAAGGTCTGGATGTTTTTTGCTGCGTTCGAAAAGAAGAATAAGTAGTGCCGGATTGCAGGCAGACTTCAATTGCCCGGCGAAGTCGAGCAGGGTTTTGCAAGTCAACCTGTTGTGCATAAGCGGGGTCTAATTCCAAAATTTGTTGCTGAAGCCACGACAATCCGTACGCCTGGTAACCATTGTCAACCTGATTCCTTGTTGAAGTAGATATTTCCGGAAAAACATCCAAACCTTCACAAACGGCACGCAAATACAAACCCGAACCGCCAACTAAAATAGCATATTCACTGTGCTGGAAAATGTCGGCAATCGTTTGAAGGGCATCCCGTTCGAAATCGCCCACACTGTATGGCTCGCCAACGGAAAAGCGATCAATAAAGTGGTGGCGGGCAGCCGCCAATTCCTGTGCATGAGGTTTGGCAGTTCCAATGCTCATTTCACGATAGAATTGGCGACTGTCGGCCGACACGATTTCAGTGTTTAGATATTGCGCCAAACGAATGGCCATGGCTGTTTTTCCGGTTGCCGTGGCGCCGCCAATAACGATCAATCGTTTCATGGCGCATAGTTACGAAGGCTTATTCATCGCTGCAGCATCATTCGGGTAGATTCAATGCCGACGGTAATCAGATACAAGCCGTTTACAAGGATTTCGGGTAGTTCAACAGTTGCAATACCACCTGTCACAACTTCCGTTTCCCAAACAAGTTTGCCTTGATTATTATACATTTTTAATAATTGACCGCCTTCCATGGCGCCTAAATCAAGTTGAATTCGGCCACTGGTAGGATTTGGAACAACCTTTAATGATTGTTGACGTTGAACGGTTACCGACCTGTCAACAGTTTGTTTATTGCCGGATAAAACCGGACAATTAAAGGTGTTTAAATGTGTTTCGTAGTAGGATTGAGGTTCAAGTTTGGAAACGACATACACATAATTGGGTTTACCTGATTGGCCGGGTAACGTATAAGTGAATACATCGGATTGCCCTCCTGATATTCCGGTTGGTTCATTGGTTTTAAACCTGATGGAGTAGACAGGGGAAAAGTTGGGATTTCGAACCTGATATTCATGGCCGTTTTCGGTCAAAAAGATGCTGTTGTTAAGTGGCGCTTCTGCTACGACACCCGCAGGAAGTTGAATTGCTGTGTAATCCAAAGGATTTGGGCAATTGTTGGTTACCCGGATCTTAATGGTCAAGTTTTGATCCGGATCAGAGGTGATGTTCAACAGCTCATATTTGATACAACCCGCAATTTTTATATCGCATGCCTGCTCCTCTCTCACCTGTACTGAAAAACAACAACTGGCTGTATTGCCACAAGGGTCGGCAGCCGAATAGCAAACCTGTGTAACTCCATTTGGAAACAAACTCCCGGGGCTTAACCCCGAATCCAGGTTGATGGCTATGCCCGGACAAGAACAATCTGAAAGTGCTGTCGGCAACGGGTATTGGATTGGCACTGGAGCCTGACCGGGACCTGCGATGACACTGATATTGTTCGGACACGAGATGCTGAGGGCGCCGGCTTCGGGTTCATAAAATAAGAGTTTATAGCTGATAATCGTATCGCAACTGGCTACTCCTGGAATCGTATCCAGCACCAAACCGGGGCTTATGTAGGCGTTTGAGGCAATCCAAACCGTATCTCCCGGGCAAAACTGAATGGTTTCAAATTTTCGGATAGTATCGCATGGCGGGTTGTTTGCGAAACACAGGGTGTTTGGCGTCAATGATGTTACCAAATTCCACGGCTGATTTGGGGATCCTATTGTTGATTGGCCACCTTCCTGTTTGCTTAACGCAACCGGCTGAGTAGCAGGGTTTCCTATTTCAGATTGGATTACTTGCAAGTCAGTCAAAAAAGGACAATCAATTCCTAATTCACCATTGCTACAGATCTTTCCGAATATCATATCTGTTTGACCAGTTGCATTTTGATGTTTGGCTGCGAAATAAGCGCCGTCATGCATCCAGATTAATTGCGACTGGGTCAAACCATCGTCGTCCAACAATGATCCACCGGTTTCAAATTTTCGAGCCCATTGTAACGTCCCATTTTTATCTGTTTTAATAAAAAATAATCCAGTTCCTCCGGCTCGATGACCGTAAATCATAAATCCATCGGGAACACTTATAACCTCCTTCGCCAGGGCATCAGGGAAATCAATGCCCAAGTCGTATTTTTTGAGCCATTGCGATTGCCCATTGAGTGATAACTGTTGTAAAAAAACAAAACTTCGATCGGTATTTGCTGATCCATCGTTGCCGGTATGAACAGCGACAATATGATCATTCTCAACAAATAAGTCCTCTGAAAAAACATGTAGTAAGGAATCTATTCCGATGGATCCTACCCAACTCCATTCCATATCGCCATCCAAATTCAT
>JAEUUR010000575.1 GCA_016787465.1 Saprospiraceae bacterium
TATGGCGACACTGCAGAACGCATGGTGGAATTGGCCTCCGAGCAACCCGGATTTCTGGGTGTAGAATCGGCGCGTTCCGGATTGGGAATCACGGTATCCTATTGGGAAAGCCTGGAAGCGATTCGCAACTGGAAACGAAACGCCGAGCACCAAATAGCGCAGCAGCAGGGCCAGGAAAAATGGTATTCGGCCTATAAAACCAGGATATGTAAGGTGGAACGGGATTACGGTTTTTAAAACAATTTCAAACCATAAACATACAACCAAACCAGCGCCAGCAGGGTAGTTGCTACAACTACGCCGCGCATGGTCAGTTCCCACCGGCGGCGACGGTAAAAATTCAGCAGCCACAGGTTGCCTGCCAGGGCTACGATGGCAAGGGTGCGTTCGCGAAAATTCTGGGAGAACCCGGCACTGCTTGCCGCTCCGGAAATTTCGAGCAGGGAAAACAACTGGTAGAGGATTGTAAAAATAAGGGCGGGCGCCAAGAGGCCTAAAACCAGACCAACCCATAAGGCATTTCGATTCAGCATATGTTTATAGTCAACGAAGTGGTTCTGATACTTCGCGCTGTAAATCAATGCTTTAGCCGGAGGCTATTTTCAAAACCAAACAGCGCGAAGTATAAAACGGTTCTTTTCCTCCAAAAGTATTGGGTATTATTCAATCGAAAAGCCCAATTGTTTCAGATCTTCCCAAAATCGCGTATAGGATTTAACGACTACCTCCGGGTTTTCAATTTTTATCGTTCCCAACAAACCAAGTGCAGCAAAGGCCATGGCCATTCGATGATCGCCATAAGTGGAAAATTGTGGCGTTTCTGTCCAGGTTGCCTTCCCTTGCAGGTGGTAAATGGTTTTGCCTGGGTTGCGCGAGTGCATGCGCGCGGGAAGTTTGGAAAACGATACGCCTACCTTCGCCAATTCCGTTTTGAGTGCTGCAATGCGGTCGGTTTCTTTGATGGAAAGTGTTTCAAGTCCGGAAAACAGGGCCTCAACGCCGCTGCCGGCACATACCACGGCGAGGGTTTGGGCAATATCGGGGCATTCAAGAAAATCCTGTTCAAAATAGGGAGGCAACGCACGGCCGCTCTTTTTCAAAACCACACCCGAAGCTTCAAAAGTAGTTTCTACGCCGAAACGTTCCATCATCGGCACGAGCTTGGAATCGCCCTGCCAGCTGGATACAAACAGTCCCTCCAACTTTAATTCTACCTCTTCTGCCAAGGCTGCCATAGCATACCAATAAGAAGCGCCCGACCAGTCGGCCTCCACCACCATTTCACGAGCCTGGTAAGTTCCCGGCCGCACCAAAACGGCGTCGCCCTGCCATTGAACATCTGCGCCGAAATGGCGCATTTGTGACAAGGTCATTTCCAGATAAGGCCTTGACACCAAAGGGCCATCGGGTACGAGGGTTAAACCTTGGGGTAAATAAGGAGCAATCAGCAAAAGCGCCGAAAGGAACTGGCTGCTTACGCCCGCAGGCACGCGCACCGTATCGACGCCATTCGATTGAAACGCACCAATCTGCAAGGGCGGGTAGCCTTCTTTTCCCAAATAACTGATATCAGCGCCGAGTTCGCGCAAAGCATCTACCAATGGGCCACAAGGGCGTTCCTGCATGCGCGCGGAACCAGTCAGTATTTTGACGCCTGGTTGCAGCGCCAGGTAAGCTGCCATAAACCGGAAGGTAGTGCCGGCATCCCCTGCGTCGAAAACAAGTTCTGATTGGCCCAACAAACGTTGCAGGGTCACGGTATCCTTGGAGGTCGACAACCGGCTCAAATACCTGCTGGGATCTACGCCGGCCAGCGCCAGAATAATCAAAGCCCTGTTGCTGATGCTCTTGGAGCCATCTAGCGCAACCACGCCTTGCAAGCGCCGGGAGGTATGATGGATGTGGAACACGGTGTACTGGTAGCACCGGCATTCAGCCGGTCGGTTAAGAGGCCTTTGGGCCGCCGTCGTTGATTGAATACAGAAATTTAATTTGGCGCAACCCGTTCGTTGTGATCGACAACCTCCATCACTGTACGAAAAGCCACGAATTTCCCTTCATAACGTGCGCGATGCTGCCGCTGCAACTCCGGAGCGAACTCCTGGTTGTAACGCAGCAGATGCGCCATATCTTTCACAAGGTACTGAATGGTGTATATCTCTGAATCTGCATGTTCATGGTTGATCAGGCGGCTCATCCGATATGACAAGAACATATTGGTGCTCATCACATCAGGGATATGCTGAACGCGCATCCAGTTCACCCAATCTTCATGAATGTCCAAATCGATGGTGACAGTGACGTTGTACAGGATCATTGTTCGACAGATTTACGACGGGCTACCACTTTTTGCCGCTTTTTTTGCCTTTTTTCTCCCACTTTTCATAAAAAGCGTCGTCTTTTCTGCCGCTTTTCTTTTCTTTTTGCGGGGCGGCATCATCGACGCGCAGGCGGCGGTTGTTGATTGTAAAATCAAGCAAACCCTGACGCACCACATTTACATAAGCCGAATCGATATCAAAGTGCATATAAGCCTTGTTGAGATCGATTTGCCCGATGGAGCCGCCGGGTACGCCGAAATTACGGGAAAGAAATTTAATGAATTCTTTTTTGTTGATACCGTCAATTTCACCCACGTTCAAAAACAGACGGTGCATTTGTCCGCTGCCGGCGCCTCGTTGTGCGCCGTCGCGGCCGCCGCGGTCGCCTTTTGGGCGAATGTTGATATCCGGTGCGTTGCGGTAATAAGCCAGGAAGCGGTTGAATTCCACACTGGCAAAGCGGCGGATGAGTTCGTCTTTATCGAGGTCTTTGAGTTCTTCCATGATCCAGGGCATGAACGGTTCGATCTCCTGGTAGTGAACTTCCTGTTCATGGATGCCGCGGATGATGTTATAAAGCTGTTGTTCGCACACCTCCATGCCGGTTGGTAGGGGGTGTTTGGTGAATTTGGCTTTGTTTTTCCGCTCGATCTGGGAAATTCTTTCTTCAAACTTCGGTGTGACAATCGTGATACTTACACCGGTTTTTCCGGCGCGGCCGGTACGACCGGCGCGGTGGGTATATACCTCGATCTCGTCGGGTAATCCGTAGTTGATTACGTGGGTGATATCGTTCACATCAAGGCCGCGTGCCGCCACGTCGGTTGCGATGAGTAATTGGAGGTTCTTTTCACGAAAACGTTGCATCACGCGGTCGCGGTCGCCCTGTGCCAAATCGCCATGCAAAGCATCGGAGTTGTAGCCGTCGCGAATCATTTGTTCGGCCGTTTCTTTGGCTTCAATTTTCGTGCGGCAAAAAATAAGGCCATAAATGCCGGGGTTGGCATCTACCACACGTTTCAGCGCTGCATAACGGTCGTCGGCGCGACAAACATAGTAGCGGTGTTCGATGTTTTCGTTGGTTTGGTTGCGCCCGCCAACGGTTATTTCACGCACATTATCCATGTAGGTGGCGGCAATGCGGCGCACTTCTTCCGGCATGGTAGCGGAGAACAACCAAATGGATTCACGGTTTTCAGCGGCAGCCAGGATGTAGTCGATGGCTTCCTTAAAACCCATGTTGAGCATCTCATCGGCTTCATCGAGCACGATGCGCTCCACGCTGTCGAGGCGAATAGCTTTGCGGGTCATCAAATCCATCAAACGGCCAGGGGTGGCCACCACAATTTGAGCGCCTGCTTTCAACTGGCGAATCTGGCCTTCGATGCCTGCGCCGCCATATACGGCAACCACTTTGTACTGGTGGGCAAACTTCGAATAGTTTTCAAGGTCGTTGGCAACCTGTACGCAGAGTTCGCGGGTAGGGCACATGATAAGCGCCTGCACGGTACGCGCGCTTGGGTTGATACGTTGTAAAAGTGGAAGGCCGAATGCGGCTGTTTTGCCGGTGCCGGTTTGAGCCAGCGCGATCAGGTCGATGTCGCCTTCAAGGGCGGCAGGGATAACGGCTTCCTGAATGGGAGTGGGGGTTTCAAAACCCAATGCTACAATACCTTGCAGCAGATCGTCGGCAATGCCGAGCTGTTGGAAAGAATTCATAAAATGTGTTGACGTTCAAGACGTTGGGGCTGATTGACGACATACCAGGATACGCGAGTCAGACTTACTCAAACTCCGCGATGCGACAACAACTTCGATCTATACCGCACAAAACCCAACGATGAATGGTCAACACTGCCCAAAGCCGGATCTGGATTTTTTATATTTAAACACTTAAAAAAACCGATCCAATGGTTAAAAGAACTTTTGTTTGAGCCGCAAAGGTAAAATAATCTTTGGAATCGAAGTTGATTTTATTCAAATTTGTGTTTTTTATTTTTTGGCGCGGCGGTTTTAAGAATGATAATTTTGAAAAGCATGCATTTTGTACTTTCCTCAAGCGGAAGCCTGGTGTTGCCTTTTTCAGGATGATGTTTGTGAAAGCGTGTTATGAGCATTCGACTTTTCTCATACATTTGCAACCAACATTCAACGAACAACGATTACCCCATTTCATGTCTTCCCGTACGCCGCTTTTCATCATAATTTTTCTCGTACTGCTTCTTGGTGCGGCGTTTTACTTTTTGCGGGAGCAAGGCAATTCGAAATACAACTGGATGGAAAGCTCGTGGCGAAAAAAGGATGGGTATTCAGAAAAAAGCGAACAGCCATACGGCACCTACATCGCCCATAGGCTCCTGAAAAGCTACCTGCCAGGTAAAAAACTGGTCGACCTCGAAAAAAATGTAGCCGACGAACTCCCCTCCGAATCATTAAGTTCGGGTGATAATTACATATTCATCGGTGAAGCGTTGTTTCTTGACTCCCTGAGCACCGATCGGTTGCTGAAATTCGTAGCTGCCGGCAACACAGCATTCATTTCCAGCAAAACCATTCCGTTCGACCTGATGAATTACATTTATTACACCGAATGTGAGGATGCACCCTGGGGCGATTACGGTAGTTTTCAGGATTCTTTAAGCAGTTTGTCGCTCCGCACGCCGGCGCTGCCCGACAGCACGGTGGAAGTGTTTTTCGCGATCCAAAACCAACGGCATCGCTATAATTTCCACTATATTGCCGATGAAGTATTTTGTGATTCTTTGCCGCAGCATCCGTTGGGATATATAAAAGGCGATTGGGTTAATTTTGCCGAGTTTCCACATGGGAAAGGGCGATTTTTGTTGCACACCACGCCCCTTGCATTTTCCAATTTCACCTTGTTGCGACCTGAAACGCGGCCGTATGCCGAAGGCGTTTGGTCGCACCTTTCCGAAGGAACCATTTATTGGGACGCTGCCAGCCGCATTCCGGAGTCGGTAGGCCGTCGCCGCAATGGCAGCTGGTACAACCGAAACCTGGAAGAAGAACATCCGCTGACGTACATTCTGAAACAAAAATCGCTGGCATGGGCTTGGTACCTGCTTGCGGGTACGGCCGGCTTGTGGCTGCTTTTCCGCGCCAAACGCCGCCAACGCATCATTCCGGTGCTCAAACCCAACGAAAACTCTTCCTACGAATTTATCAGCACCATCGCGCACCTGCATTTCAGGGAAAAAAACTACCAGAGTTTGTCGGAACAAGGTATGAAACTGTTCCTGTCTCATTTGCGCGATCGATACGGCCTCACGGCGCATATCCATGAAAAAACCATGCTTCCTCAAACCGACGACGCCTTTTTTAAAAAACTCGCCGTGCTTTCGGAAGTACCCGAAGCGCAGGCGCGCCAAATTTTCGATCAATACGCAGCCGTTGTGCGGTTTCAGCCTACCGAACAAATGATGGTAGATTTGCACCTCAGCATGGAAGCGTTCTTAAAACAAGCCAAATAACATTGCATCGCATATGACTGAAAACGAATTTGACACCCCGGAAGCTCAGGAAACACAAGCACCCGTACCGCCGCCGCCCAACGACCTGAACGTCGACCCTGTCATGGTGCGCGCCGAGCGCGTGAAAGCCGAAATCGGCCAGGTCATCGTCGGTCAGGAAGACATGCTCGATTTGTTGCTGGTCGCCCTGTTCACCGGCGGCCACGTGCTGCTGGAAGGCGTACCCGGCATTGCCAAAACCCTCACGGCCAAGTTGCTGGCCCGCACCATCCACGCCGATTTCAGCCGCATCCAGTTTACACCCGATCTGATGCCGGCCGACGTGGTGGGCACATCCGTGTTCAACATGAAAACATCGGATTTTTCCTTCCGCTCGGGTCCAATTTTCAGCAATATCGTGCTGATCGACGAGATCAACCGGGCGCCTGCCAAAACTCAATCCGCCCTGTTCGAAGTGATGGAGGAGCGCCAGGTAACCGTAGATGGAACGACCCACCTGATGACGGCGCCGTTTTTCGTGATTGCTACGCAAAACCCCATCGAACAGGAAGGTACCTATAAATTGCCGGAAGCCCAGCTCGACCGTTTTTTGTTTAAAGTGATTTTATCCTACCCGAGCCTGGAAGAAGAACAAGCGATTTTGCGCCGTTTCCGCGACGATTTTCACGGGGCGCTGCGCGAATCGGTGAACGCCATCCTTACCCCCAAAGAAATTGCCGATTGCCAACGCATCATCGAGCAGGTGTATATCCGGGAGGAACTGTTGAATTACATTGCAGCCATCGTACATAATACGCGCAACAACGCCGATCTGTTCCTGGGCGCCAGCCCGCGCGCATCGCTCTCGCTCATGAAATCGGCCAAAGCGGTAGCTGCCATGGCCGGTCGGAATTTCGTGACGCCTGATGACATCCGCTACGTCTCGTTCCCTGTGCTCAACCACCGCGTTATCCTGACGCCAGAGCGCGAAATGGAAGGCTACACCACACGCGAAGTGCTGGATGATATTGTGAAGAAGATTGAAGTACCTAGGTAATGATGAATGCAGAATGATGAATGGGTGAGGCTGTCAATGGGAACGCTTCGTTATTTTTGATGGTTTCGTTGTGCTAAGGTATGGCGAGGCCGGTTGGTGTAACACAAACCGTTGCGTTGGATGTGGGGAATTCCTTGTTGGAGATTCCGGTTACCCGTAAATTGCGATTCAAGGTTTTGCAGCCGGTTTTACCCGTAAATCCGGGTAAGTAAGTGGCTTGAAAATTTGAAATGCCGGCTTTTTGGCGTATATCTTTGTGCCACAAATATTAGCCTATGAAATATTACCTTGTATTGTTGCTAGTTTTGTCTACTGCATGTATCGTGAATTGTGTCAAAGAAAAAGAAAAAA
>JAEUUR010000250.1 GCA_016787465.1 Saprospiraceae bacterium
ATGCCCTTTGGAGACTACATCTCGAAAGGGCATTTCCTTATTATACAACTGTTCTAAAAATCAAATTAATTTAAAAATCCTCTGCTCTTCTCTCGATTATGCCTCGAAATGACAGATATATCCAAGAAATCCTGAAAAATCCTCCGCGAAATCCCCAAATCCATCAAATCCGCGATCATGGTTTGCGGCGTTCCGTCAGGCGGACGACCTTTGCTAAACCCCTATCATCGATCACACCGACAATTGCGCCCTCGGCGTCGGTTACGGCGACAATTCCGACTCCTTGTTGGCGAATTAAATAATTGACCCGAAGGAGAGAATCGCTGAGTTTAACTGTTTCTGCGCGGTGCAGGTGGTTACCGATCTCGGAGGTTACATCCGATTTATTCATAGCCTGAATGATCTGGTCTTCTTCGATTACACCCATCAAATTGTCGTTCAGGTCGAATACCAGAAAGTGGCGTTCAAGGCTGTGCTTCATTAGTTCAATGGCCGAAAGCATCCAGTCGTTCGCACGCAGCCGCGTGAATTGATACCTCACAATGTCCTTCACCGAAAACCTGCTCATCAGGTCTTCTGTTTGCACCATGTCATTTTCACTGCGCGCACCCAGAATTACAAAAAGACCAAGTACGGCCAGCATGAACCGGTCGTTCCATAAACCATACATTACCAGCAACATAGCGATAGCCTGACCTACCCATGCAGCAATTTTTGTGGCTTTGGGGCGTCCGGTTTTCATGGAGAGCAGTGCCCTGAAAACACGACCGCCATCCATCGGGAAAGCCGGAATCATGTTGAACAATACCAATACAATATTGGTACCGGCGAGGTTGATGGCAAATTGAAGCAGTTGGGGAATTTCTTCAATGACAACGTTTTCGGATCCTTGCGTAAAAGCCACCTGCAACATTTCCAGGTGAATCGGGTCGGCAAGCAACCAAATCAAAACCAGCAGCACAATGGCAATAACTACATTGACAAGCGGGCCGGCGATAGCTACAATGAATTCCTGAATCGGTTTCTCAGGCATGCGTTCCAACCTGGCTACTCCGCCAATAGGCATCAGCACAATGTCGCGTGTTTTTACCCCGTACCTCCTCGCTGCCAGGGCATGCCCATATTCATGCAACAACACGCAAAGAAACAACGCCATAAAAAGGCCGGTCATCCAAACGGTTTCCATGATCGTCAACCCTTCTGATTGAGCGTACCATAAAATGTAAATAAAAATCAGCCCGAACGTCCAGTGCAGGAAAACGGGTATACCAAAACCTGTGAATAATTTGAGGGCGCCGCGCATGGGAGTGAATCGTGAGCTGAATTATTTTTTGATAGCAATGATGATGTATTGGTAATCGAGGGCGTCTTTATCTACTTTTTCTATCGCAAAACCGGCGGCAAGTAATTCCTTTTGCACGTCGTTTTGAGAAACTTTATAGGCATCGGGCGGCCCAACAGGAAGGTTGTTCTTTTTAAAATCGACAATCAGCAGTCTGCCTTGCGGCGCCATACCTTTATGTAGTGTTTTCAAATACTGAACACGGTTGTCGATGTAGGCATATGTATTTACGATGATTACCGCGTCTGCTTCGTTGGGTTGAAGGAGTGGGTTGTCGGGTTTGGCCAGTCGGGCTTCAAAACGTTCTTGATAGGTTTCCGGAAGGCGCACTTTCATGCTGTCGAGAAAAGAAATGAACCGGGTATCGATATCGATGCCGATCACTTTTTTAGCTTTTCCCACCATGCGGAAAGCGAAATAACCTGAGCCTGCTCCAATATCGGCAACAGTCTTGTTTTCCAAATCGCCAAGCAGGGAAATAACGAGGTTGGGTTTTTGCCAGATGCTCCGGTCTTTATTTTCATAGTCGGCAATCAGGCTTTCAAAGCTGCCGGAACCGAAATCACTCACTGGCGACTGTTCTGAAACAGTAGCTGCATTGGATGATTTTTCCTTAAAAATAGCAGGAGAGTCGGCCGGTGGCTGCGGGTCGTTTTTGCATCTGAAAAAAGCCAGTACACTAAATAAACAAAGGATGGTAGCAAATAGCTTCATATGAGCATGGTACAGAACAAGACAAAGGTAACCATGATTAACAGGAATTGAACGATTGATAGATATAATTGATCATATGCCGGATCAAAGACATGTATTTTTAGCAGTTCAAAGAAATTCGATGCGGAATTCGATGGGGCTGTTTTTTTTCAACATGGCAGATACGCCACAGTACTTTTCTTCTGAAAGGTTAACGGCTTTTTCCACCTTGTCGCGGTGTTTTTCTTCCACTTTGATTCTGTAAATTAATTCAATATTGGAAAAAACCCGCGGATGTTCTTCCGTCAATGCGGCATTGGTCACGATTTCAAAATCAGAAAAGGGCACGCGCATTTTTTTCAACAAAGAAACGACATCGATACCCGTACACCCGGCCAATGCGGATAACAACAACTTTTTGGGAGAGGCGCCATGATCGTCGCCGCCGCCGGCAACACTGGCATCCATCAGGATAGAATGCCCATCAACGTTTGAATCAAAGGATAAATTCTGCAGGTGTTTGGTGACGACGTGGTACGACATGACAGGAATCAGGATAAAAACAGGTGTGGATTTAAACGGTTGATCA
>JAEUUR010000292.1 GCA_016787465.1 Saprospiraceae bacterium
AGCCAGCTGTGACGGCAACATTATTCGGCAAAACAATTTCATAGGAAATTCTTTCGACGTATCCACCAACGGACACTTGGTTCTGAACATTTTCGAAGGCAACTACTGGGATCGTTATGAAGGCTACGATCTTAACCGTGACGGTATCGGTGATGTTCCTTTCCGACCCGTCAGTTTGTATGCCGTTGTCGTGGAACGAATGCCCTATGGCATTATGCTGATGCGCAGTTTTATGGTCTATTTGCTCGATAAAACAGAAAAACTCATTCCATCATTAACTCCTGAACAACTTCAGGATGTACAACCCCGGATGAGCGCGCTGCCGCTGGATCTATCAAGCTAACCCACACAAGCGGATTTGAATCAACTTTCATTTAAATCCGTATGTGTAACCATTACTTATCATTCAAATTATCAACAATTATGAAAACCCACTTTGTATTTCGGATGCTTTTCGGCGCGTTTTTGATCTCCGCGCTTACTTATTGCACCAACTCCGGCGGCGCATCAGATGCTTCCAACGCCGCCTCAACAGCAACAAACGTAGACGGCGGACAGTCGGCCGTCCAGGATAATGAATCCGGCAAAGACGTGGTGAAAGTAGCCGCAGGCAGCAAAGACCACACCACCCTGGTAGCTGCCGTTAAGGCTGCAGGCTTGCTCGATGAACTATCCAATGCCGGCCCATTCACCGTTTTTGCTCCAACCAATGCCGCATTTGAAAAATTGCCAGCCGGCACCGTGGAAGGATTGCTGAAGCCCGACAAACTGGAAACGCTTCAGGATATTCTTCAGTACCACGTTGGAATTGGCGTTTTTTCTGAAAATTTGTTGCAGGACGGACAATCGCTTTCAGTAGCAAATGGCGGTAGTATCACCATTGGTAAAAAAGACGGCAAGTTGACGGTGAATGGCGCCAATATTTTGGCTTCTGTTCCTGCAACAAACGGCCTGGTGTATGTGATAGATGGCGTATTATTGCCGAAGTAGCCCAAGTTATTCTGAAATTGATTCGATTTTTCGATTGTAATTAAACTCAGAAAACCTCAATCGAAAAATCGAACCAATCGAATCAATCGAAAAATATCCAATACCTCTATGCTCGTTACCCGCAATTTATCAAAATCCTTTGGCAAACTCGTTGCGCTTGATGCAGTCAATGCGGAAATGGGCGCCGGTCAGGCAATTTCGCTCGTAGGGCCCAATGGTTCCGGGAAAACGACCTTCATCAAGTGTTTGCTCGGCCTGGTGACGCCCGATAGCGGCGACATCCTGCTCGATGGCCAACGGGTGAACGGCGCATGGAATTACCGCCAAAGAATTGGTTACATGCCTCAGATTGGACGATTCCCTGATCACATGCGGGTAGGTCAACTGTTCAATATGATCAAAGAGATCAGGCAAGGCGCTTACCAACAATTGGATGAAGAATTGGTGAATGCCTTTGAAATTGAAAAATTCTCGAATAAAACCATGCGTACCCTCTCCGGAGGAATGCGACAGAAAGTAAGCGCCTGCCTGGCTTTTTTGTTCAACCCCGACATACTGATCCTCGATGAACCTACTGCCGGCCTCGATC
>JAEUUR010000313.1 GCA_016787465.1 Saprospiraceae bacterium
GTCGATGGCACTGTTTTCTCCTTAATAGAAGATAATCACGGTTTTTTATGGGTAGGCACCGGCGGCGGATTAGACAAGTTTGATCGACGAACAGAAACATTTTCCCACTATTTGAACAAGCCCATCGAATCCAATAAAACCAAAGGCCCCACGATTTTTGGATTGTGCCTAGGTACACAAGGATTGATTTGGATTGCCACGAGAAACGGCCTTTATTGTTTAGACCAGGGTTCCCAAAAATTAAAGCGGTTTGAGCATGATCCTACCGATCCAGGTAGCATAAGTGATAATCACATTCTATCCCTTTGTACCGGGCGTGAGGGTTTGATTTGGGTCGGAACAGCCAAGGGATTTAATCGGTTCGATCCAAAAACAGGAAAAGCCGATCGGTTTTTTCCAACATCGAAGCTTTCTGAAAATTCAGGCGTCAATCGGGTGTTATGCCTTAATGAGGATTCAAATGGTTCGTTGTGGATTGGAACGAAAGGCGGCCTCCTGCAACTTGAACCGTCACAAAATATTTTAACACCGCACGATTTGCAGAGTGGGATTAATGCCATATTCAAAGACGACAAAGACAACACCTGGTGGCTGGGAACTACCGAAGGCCTCCTTAATCGAAAACAGCCGAATTCCCCCAATATTGAATCTGCATATTATCAACGATCTGCTTCCGAGGGTCTTAAATCATCTAACATTACTTCAATATTCAAAGATTCAGAAGGGTCACTGTGGATTGGCACAGACAATGGCATTCATATATTGACTCCTGAATCAAGACAATTCAGACACTTCAAAAACATTTCCGGCGATGAAAACAGCCTGAGCGGCGATTTGATTTACAGCGTTTATGCAGGAAAAGACGGCCTGGTTTGGTTAGGCATCCTTGAGGGTGGTTTGAACAGTCTGAATCCGGTAACAGGAACGGTTCGGCGTTTTCCATTCAACAACAATAAAAGTCAAGTCTCAACCAACAGTAGCACGATATTCAGAGTATACGAAGATCGAACAGGCGCAATTTGGGCCGGCTCAACCAATGGAGGATTGGACAAATTGGATCGTCGTAGCAACACCTTTACTCATTTCAAATGGGGAGATATTCGCGATTTGGTTTCGTTCTTTTATGAGGACAAGGACAGTACGCTTTGGATAGGGCACCAGGGAGGCTTATCACGATATGAACGAGCCTCTCAACAGTTTGAGTTTGCCCATTATGCGCCCGAAATGAAAGGGAAGTCGATGCTCGGTGTTGTAACCGGAATTTTACAAGATCACACTGGAGCATATTGGGTGAGCAGCAATGGTTATTATCTCAACCGGTTTGATCCACTGACCCAGGAATTCCAGCGGCTTTTGCCAGATTCAAAGAAACCCGGGAGTATTAGCAGTAACAATATCCAGGCTATTTATGAAGATTCGAAAGGACAGCTTTGGGCCAGCACCGATAAAGGACTTGATGTATACGATCGGGAGAACGGCGTTTTTCGGCACTTCGGCTTGAAGGATGGATTACCCGATTTAATGATGGGTCATATATTGGAGGATGGGAAAGGTTATCTTTGGATTGCGACCGGAAAGGGTATTTCACGTTTCGACCCGGCCTCTGAAACTTTTAGAAACTACGACAAGTCAGATGGTTTGTCGAGCAACGAATCATGGGATTTCATCAAAAGTCCGACAACTGGCGCATTTTTACTGGCTACAGCGAATGGGCTGACGATATTCCACCCGGACAGTTTGCAGGACAATCTCAATGCGCCGCTTGTGGTATTTACCAAACTAACCCGTTTCGACGCAAAAACAGGGAAATCGTTCGAAGAAAAGGGAATAGACGATAAAAGTGAATTGACTTTTTCATATCGAAATAATGTACTCACGATTGAATTTGCAGCACTTAGTTTCCGGAAAACACCCAAAAATCTGTACGCATACAAACTGGAGGGTTGGCACGAGGATTGGATACCTCTCGGCTCCAAACACGACGTAACTTTTACCAATTTACGCCCAGGCACCTACCTTCTTCGAGTCAAAGCATCCAATGGCGATGGTATTTGGAATGAATCAGGGGCAGCTTTGCGTATTGTCATTTCTCCTCCCTGGTGGGCAACCTGGTGGGCCTGGATGTTATATGTGGCAATCGGATTGTTGTTGTTATTTCTGATCTTCAGATTTCAAATGAAGCGCAAACTAATTGCCACTGAAAACCTCCGGCTTAAAGAACTAGATGCTGCAAAAACACGACTCTACACCAACATCACGCACGAATTCCGTACTCCACTGACGGTGATTAGCGGCATAGCCGAACAAATGAAGGAAAAGCCCGGGCAATGGCATGAAGAAAATCTCAACGCGATCCAACGTAACAGCAAAAACTTGTTGGTACTTGTCAACCAAATGCTTGAATTGCGGAGGCTTGAAGCTGGAATGTTGCCACTGCACTTAATTCAAGGCGATATCGTAGCATACATTAAGTATCTGACTGAATCCTTCCATTCTTATGCTGAATCCAAAAAAGTCGACCTCTCTGTGATTAGCCAATGGGAGCATTTTACGATGGATTTTGATCCGGACAAAACAATGACCATTGTGGCAAATTTGCTTAGTAATGCCGTTAAGTTTACCCCGCCCGGCGGTCGCATTTTCATCAATATTAACACGCCAAAAAACCAGGACAATCCTGATTTTATTGAAATATCCGTTCAGGATACAGGTATTGGCATCCCATCAGAAGCCTTACCTCTAATCTTCGACCGCTTCTATCAGGTACCCGATGGTACACTTGGTTATGCCGCAGGCGGCGGAACCGGAATAGGACTGGCACTAACAAAGGAGCTAACTGCATTCCTCGGCGGGAATATCCGTGTGGAGAGCAACTATGGTCAAGGAGCAGTTTTTACTGTAGAGTTACCCGTTAACAAAAATGCGGCCCTCTCAAGCGATTGGAAAGTGGTTCCGGCAGTAGAGCATTGGTTTTTGAACTTTTCGGCACCTGAAACAATGACGTCAGAGTCGTCGTATGACCACAAACCGCTCATACAAATTGTGGAAGACAATGCTGATGTCGCGCGCTATTTGTGTGCTTGTCTTGAACCGGAATACCGTGTAATGATCGCTTCTG
>JAEUUR010000341.1 GCA_016787465.1 Saprospiraceae bacterium
TGTAAGCATTGATTTTGTACATATTGGGGAAGATGTTCCCGTCATGGTCAAAATAGGGTCTGAGCAGGCCAAGGCTGTTTTAAAAGCCGGTTTTAATAAAATTGAAATGTTAGTGCCGAAAGAATTATCCAGGCAGGAACGAATGGCGGAAATCAAAATCGGAACCAATACTGCGCTTAAAAAGAAGTTTACACTGGAGCCTGTCAGACCCTGGGAAATATATTTAGTTCAGCATACCCATACCGATATTGGTTATACGAGGCCTCAAACTGAAATTCTGGCAGAGCATCTTCGCTACATTGATCACGCTTTGGATTTTTGTGATCAGACTGACAGTTATCCGGATGATGCAAAATTCAGATGGACATGTGAAACGGCCTGGTCGGTGCGCGAGTACCTGCGAAGCAGGCCGCAAAGTCAAATCGATCGCTTGTTGAAAAGAATCCGTGAAGGTCGTATTGAAGCGACCGGGATGTTTCTAAATTATTCTGAGATAATAGATGAAGGCGCTCTGGTGGCCCAAACCAAAACCCTTCAAATGTTAAAAAACATGGGCATCAATGTGACAACTGCCATGCAGAATGATGTGAACGGCATTGCATGGTGCATGGTTGATTATTACGATCATACCGACGTCAGGTACCTAACCATGGGACTTCATGCGCACAGAGCTCAGAAACCCTTTGATAAACCAACCGCATTTTGGTGGAAATCACCGGCAGGCAATCGGCTACTCGCCTATCGAAGTGAACATTATCAGCACGCGAACGCCCTTAGTTTAACCACCGGTCAGCAGGATGTTTTTCGCAACAACCTTTCACAGTATCTGGATGGGCTCGAAAAGAATGGGTATCCATACGATAAAATTTCACTTCAATTTTCCGGCTATGTTACCGATAACGCGCCGCCATCCACCACAGCCTGCGATATCATTCGGGACTGGAACGACAAATATGAATGGCCAAAACTACGAAGCGCATTGGTGCGAGAGTTTATGTGGTACCTGGATGAACAACATGCCAAAGATTTACCGGAACATCAGGTTGCATGGCCCGATTGGTGGACGGATGGAGTCGGTTCTGCTGCAAACGAAACTAAAACCGCCCGGCAAGCCCATGCGCAGCTTTCAATGGTAACGGCCTTAATGTCTTTAGCAAAAATTCAGGCAATAAAATTGCCTCCTGAGATGAACCATGAAGTTGAAAAAATTTATGACAACCTGTTGTTTTATGACGAACACACCCATGGCGCGGCAGAGAGTGTAACTGATCCTTTAGCCCAAAACACAGTAAATCAATGGGGCATGAAAGCAGCCTATGCCTGGGAAGCAAATAAACAGGTGCACATACTGGAAGAAAAAATATTGGCCTTCCTCGAACCAACAATGCCTGCTTGTAATCAATCGACTATTGCTGTGTACAATACACTCAATTGGCCCAGAACAGGTATGGTAGAACTGTTTATCCAATACTCTGTAATTCCAGAAGGAGCCGTTTTTACGATATTGGATGCTGAAAATCTGGTCGTCCCTGCCCAATGTATCGAACAACGTATGGAAGGCGCTTATTACAACCTTTGGGTGCAAAACATTCCACCTTTGGGATATAAAACTTTAAAAATAATCCTGGGTCAACCTCCGGCGCCAGAGCCAGCAATTAACTTGTCGTTTCCATTGGAAAATGATTTTTATCGGATCGAAATTGACACTAAAAAAGGAGTCATATCCCAAGTGTTTGATAAAGAATTGAATGTAAATCTTTTAGACGAAGCGGATTCTCTGACGATGGGCCAAACCATTTATGAGCAGCTCAGCAACAGGCACGATCTAGAACGCCTGACAAATACAACCCGCGATACAGTGTATCGTCCGCTTCAGCTTTCAAGATCGGTGTTGCAAAGCCTTCTAATTGTTGATCAAAAACCGGGTAACATCTATCACAGTATTTTTCTGAAAGGTGAATTGCCCGTTTGTGCTGATGCGCGGGGCGTGTCTGTGGAAATACGATTATATCATTTCAAAAAAATGATTACACTC
>JAEUUR010000347.1 GCA_016787465.1 Saprospiraceae bacterium
ACGAATATACCTAAACAAGTTTTCAGATTCTGTTCATATGTTGTTCCAACTGGAATGCTGTTAATATCATTCAACAGTTGCTCCCCTATTGTGTTTGGGGCATCCAGCGACAAATCAACAAAATCCGCAAAAGCCCGTGAAAGCTTTCCTAAAGTTCCATTGTAATGGTTGTTGTACCATGTTTCTTGGGGGCTTCCCGGAGTTAGTAGCGTCGGATAATCGCTCAACCTTTTGTACAAATAAAAAGAAGTTTCCCAGGTATCGGCTGCATAACCATTCCAGGGTTGAAAAGTTCCGTTAATTATGGAATAATCCAGGTCGTTTAGATCGTTGTTTGGGTCCGAATACTCATTCGGCGCGCATGGATTAGACGGTTGTGGATCCCCAGGTAGAAATGGTTTAAATTTAAACCAAATATGCGCGGCTACATCGTCGACTATATCAATAGTTCTGGGCACTGCCCATAAAGATGTTCCTAAAATCTCCTCATATTGGATATTAAAAAGCGAGCGCTCAACTTGTGATAAATGAGAATTAAGCCCTGGATCAAAATTCAAATACTCGTAATGTGCCGCACTATTGTTCCAATGGTTATTACGTCTGTCTTGTGGGCCAATATGTGTCGCCGTATTCTCTTGAGAGAGGCCGAGTCCTGCGAATCCATTCATATTGAATGTATTGTGTGTCAAAACGGATACATCGTTATTGTCCAAAAAGTAGGCCCCATATTGAATTTGGTTGAATTCATTACAGCTATATTTACAAAAACACGAATTGGACACCAAAAGACCTGCTTCCGTCAAGGTAGTTGCACCAGATCCTGCGCCAGTAAAGTTGTTGGAATCCCAATGAACGTCTTCGCAACCATCAGAAGACCCTCCATAAAAAGGGGAAAACTCTTCATTGATCAACAAGTTTCTGGCAATAAACCCCTTATGTAAGTTGATAATGCGGATTCCAGTTATTTGGAATGCATTTTGATTGGGTCTGTCGCGATTAAAAAATTGGTTATCGGTTATTTTATAGTTCGTTCCGTCAGTAGCATCAGCGGAATGAATATCAACATAGGTTCTCGTATTGTAATTTATGTTGTCATCCTCAAAAATATTATTCATAATTTCCAAAATTGAAAGACCTAATTTACTCCCTGAGCTTGCCTCCACAGCATTCAAATAAAACCCTTCAAATTTGCAGCCGTTGATTTTCAGAAAATTGGTGGGCGATTTTGCCACCGGCGTTTCATACAGTAAGCCGTATCGATTATCCAGAAATCGGACATTAGAAACATCTGCACTGGAGCCTAATAGATAAATACCTCCATTACCTATTGAGATCCCATCAGATGAAATTCCGGCGCCAACCAATTTTATTTTACTTTTATTGATGGCAGAAATGGCGGCATCTTCTTTGTTGGGGTCGTCGTTCGAATTAAATCGCAATCCAATGTTACTGAATTTGGTTTTGATAATGGTGAGATCGGAATTTCTCGCATAAATCCCGGAACAGTTTTCAATATAAGTTAGGTCAGAAAAGTTTCTGAGGATATCGTGAAAATCATTTGTCCGTTGAGTGTTATTGCCTATTGTCATCTCGGATATGTTTTCACATGAAATTCCGGCCAATCCACGGTTGCCTAGATAAGGAGATTTCAAGGCGCCTCCTGTTATATTATTGCCCCATATGCCGCCTCCGCTTGTAAAATAAACAGGTTGTTTGACATTCCCGATGGAGGCGCCTCCTAATTTGACGGCAAGTACATTATTCGAAAAATTGCAATCTGTGATCGATATGTATGCGCCATGGGAGGCCTCAATGGCTTTTAGGGCGTGTTTAAATTCACAATCATTTTTTACAATCAATTGTCCGTTCACCTGAACCAAAATGCTTCTCCACATAGATTCGCAACCTTTTACCTGGGTATTGTCCAAGGTGAGTTTCGAGTTTACACCTACAGTAACTCCACTTTGAAGGTTGGCAAAAATAATTTCCGAACCTTCGGCAAAAGTATAACCGCCCAATGAAGCTAAAATGTCGTTGGTGATAACTCCCTGTACCACGATTCGTTGAGGAGTTACTGCTGCTTGCGCCTCCGGTAATAAAAGTTGATTGGAAATAAGTGCACTGAATGTTGAAGGTCCGGTGATACATTTGAACGAGGCGAGATAAGCCGGGTCTTGGCTGGAGGCGCAGTCGATCGTTACGCCCATACATGGGATTTGTGAGATGGATTTGGGATTAAAAGCAAGGCACATAACTAAGATTAAAAATAATAATCTGCCCCCCCTGAATAACTTAATTTAAATTTTGAATGAAGCCTTTCACCTCCCCAATTAAAAAGCAGAGTGGCCTGAGGTTGAATGTTTGCAAACATTGATTTTTTGTTTTTCATAAAAGAAAATTTTGGTGAATAAATAAAGCATGGAAGTCAGGCGCAAGGCACGCCAAAGCGAACTCTACATAAGGCAATACTAAAAATCCTGGAAAATGAAGCGATTAAAAGAATAAGTGCTATGGATTAAAGCAGGATTCAAAATTACAAAAAAACATCAAGATTACAAAATTCGGCGACTAATAAAATTGCGAGGTTGTACAAAAACGACAAAACAAACTGCTTTTAACCTGACGCCTTCCCGACAGTTCATTTGATTCTTATAAAAAATTGCAGCGATTCCATTAATTTTATTTCCTGATCTTGAGACATACAGATTTCAATCAAACCCTGCCTATGACACGAATCCTACTCTTCGCCTTTTTAGTCGGTATCCAAACCACCGCCTGGAGCATCCATCCAACCGGCTTTTTCCCAAAAACCATTTTCATCGCAGCACCCGACACCCTCGACCCACCCTCCTGCACCACAGCGCCCGATGTGAGCGTTTCCTGTGAAAATTTTGACCCCACACTGTCAATTTATCCAGGAATCGTGGATCAGAGCCCGAATGTGGTTTCTGTAACCCAGGCGCTGAATTATAACTCCTTTGATACCCTTTGTAACCGGGGTTTGATCGTTCGCACATTTACCGTGTTCGACGATGAAGGCGAATCCGGCACGTGCAGCCAAAACATCTCCGTCAATTACCTGCAGGATTATTTCATCCGGTTTCCCGACGATGTATTTACCACCACCTGCCCGACCCCATGGACTTTCGGCGAGCCCACTTTTTTTAAGGAAGACTGCGAATTGATCGCCGCTACCTACGAAGACTCCGAGATTACCGTCGTACCTGATGCCTGTTTCATCATTGAACGCAATTGGACCGTGATTAACTGGTGTACCTACAACCCGGCGTTGCCTGTAATAAATATTCCCAATCCGAACCCCAATGCGGTAACCAATCATCCTTCCAACCTGCCTGGCCCGATTGTTTCTTCGATTCAAACCCCTGGCGACCCGTGGCGGGCAACCGTGGTGAAAGTGACGCCCAGCGACCCGGCCTCCACCGATTACGCCACTTTTTACAATCCCAACGCCAACGGGTATCGGTACACGCAAAAGATTAAGGTGCTTGACACCACCGATCCTCAGGTCATTAATCCACCTGCCGACCCGTTTGTAGCAGCAGATTCCTCCAACAACGACCCGCTTTTATGGAATGCCATGTATTGGTGGGATAACATTCATCAATCACACAATCTAAACGAAGGAGAAGTCGACCTGAGCATCACGGCTACAGATGATTGTGGCGGCTCCAACATCAACATCGCTTATTCACTGTTCCTCGATCTCGACGGCGACGGCGTGATGGAAACGGTGGTGCACAGCAATCAATTGGGCAACCAACCGGGCGGTTTGGGGTGGAACAATGTGATGTACAATAATGTATCAAATGGCCAGGGACAAGCAAGGCAGTTTGATTTTCGTCCGGTTCCAACCAACCAAAAATGGGGGTTCGCCCTGGAATGGACGGTTGCAAACAATCAAAAAACGGCTTACGTCAGGTTCAATACCTTTCAGGCGCAGAACACATTCATAAAGCCTCATTTGCCGCATGGCGTACACAAAATCAAATGGTACATCACGGATGGCTGTGGCAATGAAACCGTTCGGGAACATGTCATCATCGTACGTGACACCAAAGTCCCGGAGGTTATTTGTATCAATGGCTTGGAGACCAATCTCATGCCTACCGGCCTTAACATACTGTGGACTTCCGATTTATTACAGTACGCCGCTGATAATAGCACGGAGAGCCAGTTCCTTCGCTACGGTGTTCGCAAAACAGGAACCGGAACAGGCTTTCCTGTCGATGCACAAGGCTATCCAATCAGTAGTATCACATTCAATTGCAATGATGTAGGTGATAATATCGTGGAATTATGGTGCATTGACCTGGCAGGGAATGCAACCTATTGCGAAACGATGGTAACCATCAACGACCCGAATGATATTTGTGATCCCAATGGAATTTTGGTGGATGGTTTCCTGAAAACAGAAACCGGCGATTGTATAGAGGAGGTCACCATGTGGCTAAAAGGAGAATCAAGTTTTGCCCCACCTTTTGCATACAGTTTTGTAGCTGATTGTTTTTACGAAATTCCAAATTCAATCTTTCCAATCCCTCTCACATGGAATACGATCTTATATCCTGAAAAAAACGGGAATCCGTTGAATGGTGTCACGACCTACGACATTGTTTTGATCCACAGACATATTTTAGGACTAGAACCCCTGGCATCGCCTTACAAAATACTTGCGGCCGATGTGAACCTCAGTGGCAGTATCACCAATTTTGATAAAATCTGGATCAGGCAACTAATTCTAGGCATTACCCAGGCTTTCCCCCATGGTAAAAGTTGGGGTTTTGTGCTAAAGGAATATCAATTCCCCAATCCGTTCAACCCCTTTTCTCCCACGCCTCCTTACGAAACAACGTTGCAAAATCTGACCACCCAACCCTACAGCGGCGATTTTGTGGGGTATAAATTAGGCGACGTGAATAACTCAACCGTTTGTTGCGCGCATCAACCAACTGCTACACGTCATGCAGGAGAAATCCCCATCTTGCTGGAAACAAATACCGGGCAGCATTTTTTGCAGAAAAACGATGAGATAAGCTTGCATTTTAAACAAAACGATGCCGCTTCACTCGGGCATCAATTCACGCTGGAGTTACCGGGTTTGGAATTGCTTGAAATCATTCCGGAGGGAGAAATGACCCCGGAACACTTCGCCTATTTCCCCGACCGGCATGCCCTGACGACCGCTTGGGAAATCGGAGGGCCGTCCAAATTCTCCTTAAAATGTCGCGCCACCCAATCGGGCCACTTACCCGAATTGCTTGGCCTCAGCAGCCGCATCACGCGCGCAGAGGCCTACGCAGGCGCGCCTGTGCAACGCTACACACCCGTGTTGCAATTCCCCGTTTCCGAAAAACTGGAGCTCTACCAAAACGTCCCGAATCCTTTCAATCAACAAACGGAAATCCGTTTCAACCTGCCGCAAGCCGGAGAGGTTGTATTGGAAGTATTCGATGCGGAAGGGCGTTTGTTGCACCGCGAATCGGGCATGTTCGAGCAAGGCATGCAACGGTTTTCGTTGAATAGTCAAAAACTTCCGGCCACCGGGGTGATCTATTACCAGGTAACCTCGGCGGGTGAAC
>JAEUUR010000350.1 GCA_016787465.1 Saprospiraceae bacterium
ATTTCACATAATGGGTGGGGGACTCCAAGATAAAAATCATAATTGGGCCCTGCCTGGTTCAGCGCCCAAAATTGTGGTTGACTATTCGAGTATCCTGGAATGGGAGCCAATTCGAGCGTGTCAGAACCGTTTAAACCGAAAAGTTCATATGCGGTATTCGGGGCAGGTATTGCAAAGCCATTTCCACTTCGCAATCGCACCACTACTTGGGGAACCCCGGGGGCGGTTTGTCCGTAAATTCTCCCGGAAACCGGCATGCCGGAAATGCCCGACAAAGAACGCTTTACAAACCTCCGAGTGTTATTCTCCAGATTTTTTGTAAAGGCATAAAGGCGGCCTTTATGAAATTCAGCTACGCTTGCCCATGCATATAAATCGATTCCGGCGACGAGCGCATCAAACCAATTTCTGCCGCCATCCGGGGATAGCAACACCCCTCTCGTATTAGACGGCCTGACTGCCCCGATCAAGTTATCGGATGCAAAAAATTTTGAAGTTGCGTTGCTGAAAACAAATCCTCCGTCTGAGACGACCCACGATTGGCCATCATACCAATAAAGATGGTTTGAGGCCACTAAAAAGATTCCGAAGGAATTAGCAAAGATTTTGAACGTTTGTACGTTGGTTGGAAATCCCTGTGCCAGATGAATCCAACTTTGTCCTTCATTCGAGGACTGGTATACTTTTTTGTTGATGTAGTCAGAAACATACAGATTTAGTCCGTCGTGCGCAAAGGCGTACAAATTTTCGATCACATCCGTTGGTACAAGTTCCCAATTTTGCCCCAAGTCTACTGTGCTCCAAAGGCCGTTGCTAGTAAGTGCATATAGCTTGGAGCCTACCAAAAGTACACTAAAAGGATTGCCGAAATTTCCTAATGGCAGATTAGCCCATGACATACCTGCATCGGTGCTGACCAGGGTTTCGGACGAAGGGGTTGTTGCTACAATGGTGTCGCCATGAACTGTAGGATTGCCATGTAACTCTTTGGCGCTCTGCGGCAGATACCAATTATTGCCTTCATCGGGGGTATAATACCCGGAGGATACAATTAAATTGTTCCCACTGGAGACAAGTAATGTTTCATCTGTGACAGGGTTATTCGGATCAATAGGGAAATCCTCATTGAGTGAGTGCCATAAAAAACTACCGGAATCTTCAAAAAGCCCGACCGTAGAACTCATTGTGATTTTGCCTTGAAATTCAATAAAATCATGAAAAATTCCTCTATTCGAAATAGGCGTCCATGTCAAGCCAAAATCATCGGAATAAGCAGGGAAATAAGCAAAAACCCGATTTCCGAACCGCCAGATTTTATCGTAAATTGGTGTGGTTCCAATTGGCGTCCATGTCACGCCATCGTCCTGAGAGCGATACAGGGTGCTACCTGCCTCGTAATATTTTGCATACCATAAACCTGGTATTGCTACTATCCGGCATTGTGGGTTGGCCGTTGGAGAAAAGACTTGGGGTGGCGGCAGTGATTCCCAACTATTGCCGCCATCTAACGATCGCGCCATTTGATCCGGCAATATAACGAACATGGTATCGCCGGTTACTTCAAATTCTAAAATTTTCCCTGTTCCAGGCGTAGCATCGGGTAAATAATTCCAAGTTTCACCGAAATCCGGGCTGACAAAAAACGAATCACGCAGTAGATTGTGGGCAAAAACTTTTGAGCCGTTTACCCGGGTGTTCCACTTGTCGAACCTGAAATTTTTTATCGGGTTCCAGGTTTCACCTTTATCTGTGGAATAAATAAATAGATGTCCGGTTGAATTCCTGTTGTTCAGATAAAGAATGTCTTGCGTGTACTTGAATAAAGCATAATATTCCAGATTTTGGGCTTCAAGTTGCTCCCATATCCCACCAGGCGTCCAGCGGAAAACGCCTGAAGGCATCATGGCAAAAATGAAGTTGCCGTCTGTTTCGATTCCGTGAATTTTGCCACCCTCAGGCCGGTTTGCCTCTTCCCATTGAGCGTGAGCCGAGAGAGGTAACATGAAAAAATACAGAAGTGTAAATTGACAGTATTTTGATATAACTTTTAAAATTTCCATAGCATCACAAAAATAGACTTTTTTCAATCATTTGATAACTGACTATCCGGATATTGTACCCCATGCCTACTTTAGGCGTCTTTTTAGAGTTTTTTTCTCACAGAGGTTACTCTGAAGGGTGCTCACAGAAGTTACACAAAAAAAGAACTCTTACGTTAACCAAATAAAATATACTTCGCGCTGTTTGGTTTTGAATATAGCTTCGTAAAGCATGGTTTACAGCGCTCCGTATGACAGGTCGTATTTAGAACCGCTTTGAATTGACTATTATGTTGATTCTGTGTTACATCTGTGCGAAATTTAACGCTGCACTTTGCAAAACTGGGGTACAATACCTGGATAGTTATTATTTGATAAATAGGCGCGGTTTTAAAATGGCATGAGCCACGCCGGACATCCGGCATGGCTCATGTCGTAACCTTGCATACTTTTTCTTACTCTT
>JAEUUR010000374.1 GCA_016787465.1 Saprospiraceae bacterium
AAATTTCAAGTGGGACAGTTCTCGAAGAACTATTGACGTCTAATCCGCCGGCAGGAATCACTATTTTACGGTACGCTTCCGGCCGTATCACACTCAAAAATAACGGGTCTGCCACCACAGCCGATTTTATTGCCCTGCTGCAACAAATACGGTATAAAGACCTCCATTTTGAAATTACCTCCGGGGTGCGCATCATTCGCATCGAAGTATTTACAGATTGCGGCGCGGTAGGTGAAACACATCGCGCCTACTTGCCGATTTACACCCAGCCCGATGCGGGTCTCGACGGCGACACCGTCTTGTGTTTCAACAGCGCGCCTATCGATTTACGGTCAATCCTGAGCGGCGAACCCGATGACAATGGATCATGGCAACCTCCTTTGAAATCAGGGGGAAATATATTTGACCCAAACCTGGATTCCGCCGGAATATATACATACATCGTGCCCGATGCCGAGCCCTGCATCGGCGATACCTCTCGCGTTCAAGTGCTGATCGAATACCCATTCCAATTGCGGGAAGACACCATTCTTTGTTACGATGAAGTACTTTACATCGATCACCCGGCAGGGTTAAAAGATTGGACCTGGAGTACAGGCAGCCACCTCAACAGATTGCCAGTGCGCGAACCAGGCGTTTACACCCTGGAGGGCTCCTGGGATTATTGCACCTTCACCGATAGTGTGGCCGTTGGATTCATCACCTGCGTGGTCTGCAAACCATATCCGCCCAATGTTTTTTCCCCCAATGACGACGGCTTGAACGACGACTGGCATATTTTCCTTAACTGCCGTTGGGAAGACTACCGCCTGGAAGTGTACGACCGCTGGGGCAGCCTGGTTTTTGCCTCCGACGACCCTGAAACCTTGTGGGACGGTCGTGTACGCGGGCGCGATGCGCACAATGGCGTGTATGTTTGGCGCATGTTCTGGTCGGGAGAGTTTCTCGGGGCTCCCAAGACATGGTTTTACGAAGGAGACGTTACGATCGTGAGATAAACTGGTGACATCGGTCTTTATTCCAACGTTTAATAACCCAACCCCTGCATTTACTCAATCATTCAATCAAAAGTTAAAATAGGTTTCATTTTTGTACCTAAAAATATCAGCAATGAAACCGTATTTCATCTTGATTTTAGGGCTGTTTGCCGTATCGCCAACCGGCGCCCAACAAACTGATTTTTGGAACCGTTCAGGCGATAAACTTGATTTAAACAAGTATCCACCCGACAGTTTTCAATGTCGCCAAACTACTTACGACCTGCATGACACCAAGGTGCTCGTTTCCATCCTGCATTACGATGTTGCGGGCGTTGTCGAAGACCAGGTATGGGTAGAGCAGCGGAAAAATGGCCAACTCATGAAAAGTCGTTATTTGGGCAGTGTCTCCACCGGAGAAAGCGGGGTAGCAATTCCTGTAAAACAAATGTTTGACGATTATTTTATCATTGACAGGGCCGGTGAGTTTACAGGGATTTATTATTTGATTCACCCAGACGGCCGGTGGTTTGAATTGCCCGGAAATTTTCTGACTATAAATCAGGACAAAACCGCGTTATACACCTTTGTGCCTGAAGAGTGCGGCGGGTGTTATGCCGGAACCTTTTTGTTTGACAAACAGCTTGTGATCAAGAAATATGCAACGGGAAGTTCAAATTTCTTGCCTGAAGGGATTACGGAAGCTGAAATTGGCAACTTGTTT
Source organism: Saprospiraceae bacterium (assembly GCA_016787465.1). Lineage (GTDB taxonomy): Bacteria > Bacteroidota > Bacteroidia > Chitinophagales > Saprospiraceae > M3007. The sequence goes on from JAEUUR010000374.1 coordinate 1,702, forward strand.
AAAGACAAAGATTGGATTTGGTTGAAATGGTGAGCGCAAGTTGTGCGACAAAACCCTGAATAAGCTGGCAGCCAATCATTGAATCTCTAACTTTGATAACCATAGTTTTACACTTCAATTGTTCCAATATGAAAAAACGCGCCTTTACCCTGTTTTGTTCCATTTTGATTGCGACCCTGACAAAGGGCCAATGCCCGCCGCCTGGTTTTCCGGAATCAGGGAACACTTGTTTTTTAGCGCCGGTTTTGTGCGAAAACCTCGACGGTTATTGCAATACGATCAACAATAACAACCAACAACAGCAGTTTCAAGGTTGTGGAGGCCAGTTCGTTTTGAACAATGATGAATGGTTCGCTTTTACAGCCGGTACGACCACTATTTCCATTCAGGTTACCCCTTCCAATTGTACCAGCATGAGCAACTTTGTCGGTTTGCAGGCGGGTATTTACAGGGGGTGCAATGGGCCGATCATGGATTTGCAATGCGATTGTGCTGAAGACCCCTTCGTACTTACATCCACCAACTATGTAATCGGGCAGGTGTATTATTTTGTCATCGATGGTTGTGCCGGCGATGTGTGTGATTACAGCATCGATGTGATTCAAGGTTCCACCGTCGGCGTTCAACCAGGGCCTCCCGGCCCGATTTCCGGCGATTCTACAGCGTGCGGCAATTCGGTAACTGCGTATCAAGTTCAACCTGTATTTGGCGCCACACAATATCAGTGGACGATAAACCCACCCAATGCAGGGTTCTTTCTTTCCGGAGGAAATTCCCAGGTGCAAATTCAATGGTCGAACACTTTTTCAGGAGAAGCAGAAATTTGTGTAAAAACATCAAATGCTTGTAATTCAAACGACACACTTTCATGTAAAACTGTACAAATAAAACAAAAACCATCTGCTCATTTAACCGGCGGAGGCGTTATCTGTGAAGGTTTGAATAACAGCGTGGATTTAAGTGTTAATTTCAGCGGGACTGGCCCCTGGGGTGTTACGCCCACCTTCAATGGCGTACCCCAAACCCCGATTGAAACATCCGTAAGCCCCTTTGTATTTCCTGTAACCCAGGCGGGTGTCTGGAAACTAACAGGTTTGTATGAAACGGAGTTGTTGTGCGAAGGGGAAGCAACAGGAATTGTACAAGTTACCCTGGATACGGTTCGGAAAATCACTATTCAATTTTGCCCCGGAGAAACGGTGTTTGTGGGAGGTCAAGCATACACTCAGCCGGGTATCATTCGAGATACGCTGGGCGGCGGGATTGTTAACTGCAATTCCGTCATCGATTTTGAATTGATTCATTTGCCGCAGCCTTTCAAGTCGGACACGTTTCATATTTGTTCGGGTGAGCAACTGGAAATTAACGGTCAGTTTTACAACCAACCCGGCATTTACAAAGACACCATTCCCGGCCAGGGTTGTGATACGCTTGCCACCTATGTCATTCAATCCCTTACACCTGCGCCATCCAGCCTGAGCATTCAATGCCCTCAAAACATCAGTATCATACCCGATCCGGGCATGGTGCCTGCTATAATCAATTATAACCTGCCTACTTCAGCTTCCGATTGTATTTGTCCCGGATTAAACCTGAGCCTGACTTCCGGGTTCCCGTCGGGTGCAGGGTTTCCCAACGGCCTGACGAAAGTTTGTTATCAGGTAAAAGACAGTTGCGGGCAATCGGCGTCTTGTTGTTTTGACGTGATGGTTCGCGAAGTTCAACCTTGCGATGTGAAGGTAAACGGCTGCATGCGTTATGAACTATTGTCAATCAATGCAGATCAGGAAGCCAATCTAACCTACCGGATACGTGTGGTGAATAATTGCACCAACAAATTGATTTACACAGCTATTCAACTTCCTGATGGCGTGACGGCACTTGCGCCGCCGCATTTGTCGGTATTTACCAGCGAAGGAGGCCTGGAATACGATGTGCGAAACCCAAATTTTACGCCGTTCTATTCGGTGCGTTTTAAAACCACGGACGACAGCATTTCCAACGGGCAATCCGACATTTTTAGCTATACTTTACCTGCTCAAAGCGACCCCGACTA
>JAEUUR010000400.1 GCA_016787465.1 Saprospiraceae bacterium
GTGGATCTCGATAACCCCTACATCACCTTCGAAAACGAATACATCGAATCCGTATGGTGGCTGCTTAAACGCCTTTACTAGAAAAAAACGCCTCAAGGCGATTCATACCTCTATAAAGGATTCACCATCCAGCCCTTCAGCCCTGCCGCAGGCACAGGCCTCAGCTCGCACGAACTCAACCAGCCCGGCTGTTACAGAGAGGTGACCGACTTTTCCGTGATCGCCATGTTCAAGGTGAAGCACGAAGACTCCTCCGCGTTCCTGTTCGATGATGAAAACGAAGATGTGCGCATCCTCGCCTGGACGACCACCCCCTGGACGCTTCCCAGCAACGTCGCACTCACCGTCGGCCCGGATATCGAATACGTCAAAGTTAAAACATTTAGCCCCTACAACGCCCGCCCGGTGTCGGTTGTGTTGGCCAAAGACCGCCTGTCGGCCTACTTCAATGCCGAACACGCTGAATTGCCCATGCAACCTTTCGATACTTCAGAGAAAAAACCGGCCATCCCCTACCGCGTTGTCAAAACAGTGAAAGGGAAAGACCTGAGCGGCGTTCGATACGAACAACTGCTGCCCTACGTCACTACGCCCGAACTCGAAGCCAACGCGTTTCGCGTCATCACCGGCGATTTCGTCACCACAGAAGACGGTACCGGCGTGGTACATACCGCCCCCTATTTCGGCGCCGACGACATGCGCGTAGCGCGCGAAGCCGGCATACCGATGATCGGTATCTACAACGACCAAAACCCCGAATTGCCCTTGCCGCTCGTCGACCGCCAAGGAAAATTTGTGGAAGAACTGGGTGAAGAATTCGGTGGCCGCTATGTGAAAGCTGAATACTATCCGAAAGAAGTAAGCAGCGACAAAGAATTCAAACCCACCGACCTGCTGATTGCACTGCGCCTCAAGGAAGACAATAAAGCGTTCAAAATTGAAAAATACGCCCACAACTACCCCCACTGTTGGCGTACCGATAAACCCGTCATTTATTATCCGCTTGATTCCTGGTTCATTCGCGCTTCGGCCTCCAAAGAGCGGATGGCGGAATTGAATAAAACCATCAACTGGCAACCCGAAAGCACCGGTTCCGGTCGCTTCGGTCAATGGCTCGAAAACCTGCAAGACTGGAACCTGTCCCGGTCCCGCTACTGGGGCGTGCCGTTGCCGATCTGGCGTACGGAAGACGGCGAAGAAGCTTGTTGTATCGGCTCCGTGGAAGAATTGAAACAAGGCGTTCAGCAAGCAAACGCCCAACTGGGCCTCAACCAGGAGACTCCTGCCGACTTACACCGCCCGTACATCGATGAAGTGGTGCTTGTTTCAGCATCGGGCAAACCCATGCGCCGCGAAGCCGATCTCATCGATGTGTGGTTCGATTCAGGCGCCATGCCGTACGCGCAATGGCACTACCCGTTTGAAAACCAGGAGGTATTCGAACGCAACTACCCGGCCGATTTTATCGCGGAAGGCGTGGATCAAACCCGCGGCTGGTTCTACACCCTGCACGCCATTGCCGTGATGTGTTTCGATTCAGTGGCTTATAAAAATGTGGTATCGAACGGCCTGGTACTTGATAAAGAGGGCAACAAAATGTCCAAATCCAAAGGGAACGTCGTTGACCCATTCCTTACCCTGGCCGACCACGGCGCCGACGCCACACGCTGGTATTTGATTTCGAACGCCTCACCCTGGGACAACCTGAAATTCAACATCGAAGGAATCACCGAAACGCGCAACAAACTGTTCGGAACCCTCTACAATACTTACAACTTCTTCGCCCTGTACGCCAACCTCGACGGCTGGACGATGGACGAAAAGCATGTGTTCCCATATGAAAAACGCAGCGAACTCGATCGCTGGATCATCTCCAAATTGTATTCGCTGGTAGATGAATACCGCCGTGAAATGGATCAGTACGAGCCTACACGCGCCGCGCGCGCGATCGAAAGCTTCGTCGACGACCACCTTTCCAACTGGTACGTGCGCCTGTCGCGCCGCCGTTTTTGGAAAGGGAACATGAACGACGACAAGCAGGCGGCCTACCAAACGCTGTGGGAATGCCTGCTCGTTACGCTGCAACTGATGAGCTCGCTGGCGCCCTTCTTCACCGATTGGATGTACCGGAACCTCACCACACCCATCCGGGGAAAAGCCAAAGCTGGCAACACACCGCTGCGCTTCGACTCCATCCACCTGACCGACCTGATCGAGCCCGATAACAGCAAAATCGACGCCGACCTGGAAAAACGGATGGACTATGCCCAACGCATCTGCTCGCTGGCGCTCAGCATCCGGAAAAAAGAACGCCTGCGCGTGCGTCAACCGCTGCAAAAACTGTTGCTTCCAGTGCTTGACGCATCCTTCATCGCAGAAGTGGATGGCGTGAAAGAACTTATCCTGTCCGAGATCAACGTCAAGGAACTGGAATATGTGACCGACGCTTCCGGCATGTTGAAAAAATCAGGTAAAGCCAATTTCAAAACCCTCGGCGCCAAATGCGGCAAGGATATGAAAGCCGTGGCAGCAGCCATTGAATCCTGGAACGATGCCCAGATCAATCAACTGGAACGCGATGGCCAACTGCCCGTAACTGTTGACAAAAACACCTACGCCATCACGCCAGACGATGTAGTGCTGAAAACAGAGGATCTGCCGGGCTGGAAAACCGCCACCGACGGCTCTATCACCGTGGCGCTCGACGTAACGCTCAACGCTCAATTGGAAGCGGAAGGCCTCGCGCGCGACCTGGTAAATCGCATTCAGAACATCCGGAAGGATAAGAATTTTAACGTCACCGACCGCATTCATGTGCGTCTGGAAAAACATCCGGCCATCGCTGATGCCGTTGCGCACTTTGGCGAATACATCAAATCCGAAGTGCTTGCCGACGCGCTCCTCCTCGTTGATTCCGTTCCCGCCGAAAAAGTGGAACTTAACGACGACGTGGCGCTTGGAATTGATGTAGTGATCAATGGACTATAGAGAAGGAACACCGAATATCGTACACTGAATATCGAAGTGAAAAATGAGTAGTTCCCACTTCGATATTCGGTGTTCGATATTCAAAATTCGATATTCTTCCCTTACTTCCGCATCACCACCAGTCTGGCCGCTTCCGTTTTTCGTAAATCCCTGGAAAAACATTTCACCTGATACACTCCTGGTGATAACACCTGAATATCCAGCCGTTCTTCCTGGCTTTCGATTGGCTTTTGGAATACGGCTCCTCCCGAAACATCAAAAACCGTAAACTGCCCTCCCAGAAAATCGGCGTCGGAAATAACTATCCGCGCCTGTTCGCTTGCTGGATTTGGGAATACCAAACAATCCGTCGTCAATACTTGGCCATCGCCTGCTCCCGTCGTCGGGCCTGTCTGAAGTGCTGCAAAAAGCATCTCTCCTTGCGCTTGCGAGCCTGCCTGTCCGGCGAGTATCAGGCGGCCATCCGATGCCAGGATTGAAGCAAGGCTACGTGACGGCCCGTCGAAACCCACTTTGGCTATGCCGTTGGTTCCAAAAATAGAATCAACCTGACCTGTGGCCAACAATCGCGCAGCGATAAAGGTTTCATCCTGGAAGTCAAAACCGCTGACTAACAGGTTGCCATCGGATTGCAATTGGAGACTATATCCAAAAAGATTTACATTCGATCCTCTCAGAAATGCTCTTCCGCCAAAACCAAATCCCAGGTCGGCCGTACCGTTTGCCAAAAAGCGAATCACCGTAATTTCCCATCGGTTGTAAGCAATCGATTTCCCATATCCTAACAACAATATTTTGCCGTCGGGTTGTACGATGACATCGGTTGCTGCGCCTCCGTCATAACCGTTGATAGGAAGCAAACCATCGCCACTGAACTCGGTATCCAGCACACCGTTTTCGCGCAGTCGCGCAATTAGTAAGGGCCCTGGCGCCAGCCAGTCGTACCCTGAAAGCAGTATTTTGCCTTCAGGATGAACAGCTATCGAACTGACCTGCGCCGTCAGGACGTTGGGGAAACCAAACAATGCGTATCCATTCGAGCCAAAGGATAAATCTCTGCTGCCATCTTCATTCAACCGAAATACGAGCATTTTACAATCACCTGCAGTGTTGATTGAACCACCACCGAGCAAAATTTTACCATCAGGCTGCAACGCGGCGGCGTTACAAAATATATTTGGCAAAAAATTCAACACTACTTTCCCGCTATCGCCAAAATTGATATCCAACGTACCATCGGGGTTCATACAATAAACAGATATAACCGATTGGAAGCCGATGGGAGAACCAAAAATAGCAGTACCACATGCCAGGATTTTTTGGTTGGGCAACATGATCAGTTCTGCAATTTCATCGTCTGAAGGATAAACCAATTCTGAATATATCGGAATTGGAGCAAACCCATCAAAATGGATTTTTCCATCCGAACCAAACGTACTATCAAGGATACCATCCGGCAAAAACCTGACCAGGGCAAAATCCTGATCGGCGCCTGTTGAATCACTTTGAGTAAACCCGCCTGCGATGAGCTTGCCATCTGGTTGTTCGGTGATGCATCGCAGCGCGTTTGTTTTGTTCAAAATCTCAACGCTTAGTTTGCCTTGGTTTCCAAAATTTAAATCAAGGCTGCCCGGCTGACCGTGCAACGGCGTCAGGAATGCACAGCCGACAAGTAGTAGTAATTGCTTCAACATAAATATTTTGTGAATTGTTGTTAAATGTTAAACGGGAGCGTATCCGGTTTCAAATATAGGTTTCATTGTTAAGTGCGCCAGGTCAAATAGAAGCACTTGTCTGAATTGTACAAACTCTAAAAACACTTTCGGGCAAGCCAATTTTGTTGCACTCTTCACCGCCTTAAGATTGCAATATTTCTGTAAAATTTGATTTTAAGAAAATTTTATCACTAAAAAATTTGGATTATACAAAAAAAAGATTTTATTTTGTACCAAACAAAAAAGGAGGTTCCGCCATGACTACAAGACTTAATTTGACTGTTGCCCTCCTAACCCTTGCTCTTTCGGTTTCTGCCCAATCGCCCGGCAGAACATTCACTAAATCTTTTAACACCGATAATCGGGGCACAATCATTCTTGATTTACCCGGCGCCATCGATTTAAAAGTTTGGGACAATCCATCGATCCGCTTTGAAATCAGTGTCAGCTTGCCTTCCGGGAATGGCTCCATGCTAAATGAGCTCGCCAATATCGGCAGGTATGATTTGGTTTCAAAATCAGAAAACGATGCAATTACCATCACCGCGCCAAATCTCCAAAAACAATTAAAGGTAAAGGGTGAGCCCCTGAAGGAGGAGTTAACTTTTATGGTTTTCGTACCGAAAAATTTGAAAATTGAATTACCCAATGCTACCGCCCAGGCATCTTTCAAAAAATAGGCTGTAACAACATCCGAGATCGTGCGCACACCTGGCGCAGATATACCATGCCCTGGCGCAAAGCCGGGGCATTTTATTTTTCCATTCAAATAAATTCTGACAGAGTGCCCGTGTATGTCAATAAAATCGATGTAACCATCGTTGTATGTCGCCGTCAAAAGCGAACTTTGACCCCGTTAAATCAGATACAACTATGAGAATTTTGTCATTGATCCCGGTAGCCTTTTTACTTGCAGGCGTTACTTCATTAAATGCACAAATGGAACGCACCATGTATCAGGTGTTTGAAGTAGACTCTGCTCAAGTAATTGAATTGGATATTGTAGGCATATACGAAGTACATACCTGGGCGGGCAGCTCTATATTGGCTGAAGCTAACATACAGATTTGGGATGCTTCGCCGGAAATCCTAAACTTTCTCATCAAAGAAGGACGTTATGATTTGACCACCGATTCTACGGCCGGGCCAACACCGAAGGAGATGAGAATTTTCACCAAAAACAAGGAACGCAAGCCCATCAAGCGGCCCGATGGACAAAAGTGCCTTGAAATTGCCACCACAAAACTCTTTATCCCCGATGTATTTTGGGTTTCGGAAGACAAAACACGATTGAGCAGAAAGGTTCCGGCTCCTGTTGAGGAAAAACCCAACGGAGGGGAATAAAGCACTACTGCAACTTGAAATTGAACGTAATTGTACCGCATTCCTGAGAGGAAGCGGAAGCCGCAAACTTGTATCCACGCGCAGCTGTGAGTGCCTTGCTTTTCAATTCACTGTCGCTGGTAGTAGAGCCTGCCAGCTTGTACTCGGCGCTGACGACTTTACCGTCGGCATCCACGCAAACAGCGATCACAACCTTTCCTTCTTTTTGAGAATCATCATTAATTCGGCCACGGGTAACTACTTTGCGGCCACCCAAGCCGCCGCCAATGGATGCGCCGGTACCTGTGCCATCACCGCCACCGCTTCCGCCGCCGGTGCCGCTGCTCTTACCAAATGGGTTGCTGCCCGTGCCGGTGGGTATGCCGCCATTCCCTTGATTACCACCACCGCCGGCGCCCTGACCGGTACTGTTCTTTTTACCAAAGGCGCTGCCGGCCTGATTTTTAACCTGGTTGCGTTTGGCTTCTTCAGCCTGACGAGCCGCTTCTGCTGCCTGGCGCTGACGCTCAGCTTCGGCTACACGGGCAGCTTCTGCCCGGTCTGCTTCTTCTTTCCGTTTGCGCTCCTGTTCTTTTTGCTGGCGCACGGCTGCTACATCCGGATCATCGGATGTGGCGGTTGGAGGAGGAGGTGTTGCAGGTTTGGAGCTGGGTGTTGGCGTTGGATCAGGAGCTGATGTTGCAGGCTGACTTGGTGTTGAACTTTGTGTTTCGCCGGGAGGCGTATAATCATCATTCATGCCTTTATCCGGTTCGCCGGCAGCTGCATCATCGCCACCGCCTCCCCATTCGAGGGTAATCGGAGGCACTTGAGCGCTTTCGGTTTTTTTCGAAAACGTATATAAAAACATGATAAGTACCATGGCAGCGTGGAACATCAAACTGATGATGAACCCGGTCGTCCGGTTTTCTTGCTCATTTGCTATGGCTTTCATAACTTGGCTTGCGGATGAAACTCTATTCCGCAGATTTTATGAATGAATAATTTTGGAGTAAACTTTTCAAATGGATGCGTTGCCTTCAAAAAATACACAAAAACTCGCTGAATTATTGGTCTGCCGGGTTGGTAGCCAAAATCGTTTTAACTTTCAAGCGGTTTGCAATATCCAAGATAAAAACCACATCTTCTACGGTTGCAGCCTTATCGGCAGCAACAGTCATCGTGAGCGTTTTCGGGTCTTTATTTTCAGCTTTAAGGCGCGAACGCAGCGCTGCTTCCAACTTTAGTTTATCGATGTTTTGCCGGTCGATGTAAAACGTACCGTCTGCTTTAACGGAAACGGAAAGAGATGGCGAAGCCATTGATTTGGACGTGCTGGAAGGCAACTGCAGGTTTAATGCGTTAGGCGTCACGAAGTTGGACGTCAGCATGAAGAACATCAGAAGCAGGAAGATCACATCGATCATCGCTGCTAAACTGAATTCAGGTTCAACTCGTTGGCGGCGTTTCAGTCCCATTGTCGAATGAATGAATAGGTGAAGGAGAATAGGTTCGAACTGTACTGAGCCAGGGCATTAACGAGACGGTTCCTGCAACAGATCCATAAATTGCATGGCTGTATTTTCCATTTTGAAAATTACCTTGTCGAGGTTCGTAACCAACAGGTTGAACCCAGCCATGGCAATAATCGAAACAAACAAACCGCCGGCAGTTGCTGTCAACGCGTGGTAAATACCGCTTGATAATGTTTGCGGTTTAACTACATCGGCTGAAGCCATGTCCTGAAATGCAATGATCAAACCAATTACGGTACCCAAAAGTCCGATCATTGGCGCAAGTCCTGAAATAGAAGCCAGGGTCGAAAGGTTTTTTTCCAACTTGAGCAGTTCAAGGTTACCAACATTTTCGATCGACTTGTTGATGTCGTCGAGTGGTTTACCAATTCGATCGAGGCCTTTTTCAACCATACGTGCCATCGGTGCATCAACGCTTTGGCAAAGCGCTTTGGCGGCTTGCAAATTGCCGCTTTCAACACTGGCTCGAATGCTGTTCATAAAATTGTGATCTACCTGCCCGGCGCGCGTGAGTGTCATGTATCGTTCCACGATAATGTACACTGCCACGACCGACAGGAACAAAAGGATGAACATCACCACAAGGCCAGGCGTACTGCTGCCAAGGATGATATCAAGCAGTGATTGCGACTCGTCATGAGTGGCAGTGGCGGTGGTTGGGGCTTGCAGGAAGAAGAATGCGCTCAAAAAGGCGTTGAGTGTCATAAAGTTACAGTGCTGTTAGGATGTAAATCGGATTGTTTCCTTTCGTTGACAATAGCGAACGCCAAAAGTAGGTGATTTTGTATCTGTCCAAGCAATTTCATTAACAATTTTAGTAAGGAAGGAAAGATTTGGCGGTTAAAAGACAGTTTGGAAGATGATTGATTATCAGGGAGAAGCGGCTGGAAATGTCGGATAAACGGCATTTTTTAATGAGGATTAGTACATAATTCCTATGCCTTTTACGCTGTTTTGAATTGTACCTTTGGCAATTAATATTTTGTAATTCTGTAGTGTGAGCTTTGATGAAGCCTTTGCGATTGGTCATTTTTGATGACAACAATGATTTTCGGGAGAGCCTGTTACATCTTTTTCGTTTTACGCCGGATGTAGATGTGGTAGGTGCATATGCTGATTGTAGCAATGTGCAAGATGCCATCCAAAGCCTCAAGCCGGAGGTTGTGTTAATGGATATTGACATGCCTGGCATTAATGGGATTGAAGCTACGGCGCTTTTAAAAGTAGTAGCTCCGGAAGTTCAGGTGGTCATGCTGACCGTCAGTGAAGAAGAAGAGAGAATATTTCAGGCTTTACGCAATGGCGCTACAGGATACATGCTTAAAAGATCGGGGCCGGATGAATTAGTGGAAGGCGTGCGGTCGGTTGTTCAGGGTGGTTCGCCTATGAGCCCGGCCATAGCCAGAAAAGTATTGCAGTTTTTTCATTTCAACGAAAATGGAAAGCAGGCTGCCAATTCGATACCCAAACCCATGGAACCCGAAGAAAGCCTGGCTACCGGATTAACCCCAAGAGAACAAGAAATTTTGGAAGCCTTGGTCGACGGATTGTCGTACAAAATGATTGCTGCCAAACATTTTATAAGCACAGATACGGTAAAAAACCATATCCAAGGTATTTATCGTAAATTGCATGTGAACTCTAAAGGTGAAGCGATCAGTCTGGCGCTAAAAAAAGGAATTGCCGGTCAACGGCTTTGATGACCACTTGAAGCCAAACTAACACTGTGAATAACTAAGCAAACAATACAACAAACACTATAAGTTTTTCACCTCCACCCCATGAAGCCGAAAACCGATTTGTGTACTCAGTGTGCAAGTCTTTATTGAACAACCAAATTCTGCACGCTACGCAAACAAACACTATGACGCGCGCACGCCCTAAAGCGTGCACCCAGGAACGGGATTTAATGCGCGAGTTATGTGAACAATGCTTGTCAGCAAACGTGGAACTAAATGCCTGATTTTTTTCCACGGAATTGTTCCCTTTTCTTTTGCCTTGTCCCGTTCCTATCATGACTTTTTGAGCTTTCCCATTATGGAATTGCTTTTCAAATAAAGTCTTTTAACCCGCACCTGTTCTCAGGTGCGGGTTTATTTTTCCAGTCTGGGCTTTCCAGCCACAGCCGTCGGTTGCCGTATTTCGAGTAACTTTACCGGAAATTTTACCTTTTTAGAAGCATGAACGATTACCAACAAAAACTGGACGCATTCGGGCGGTTACTTACGATCATGGATGAGTTGCGTGAGCAATGCCCTTGGGACAAAAAACAAACCCTAGAATCGTTACGCAACCTGACCATTGAAGAAACATATGAACTTGCCGACGCCATTTTGGACAACGACCTCAACGGCATCAAGGAGGAAATAGGTGATTTGATGCTACATATGACTTTTTATGCGCGTATCGCATCGGAAAGCGGCGCGTTTGATATCGCCGATGCATTGCACGCCATTTGTGACAAGTTGATTGCCAGGCATCCGCACATATACGGCGATGTGACCGTCAATGACGAAGCCGATGTAAAACGGAATTGGGAGCAGTTGAAACTCAAAGAGGGTAAAAAATCTTTACTTGCAGGGGTGCCCAATAGTTTGCCGGCTATGGTAAAAGCGTATAGAATGCAGGAAAAAACGAAACAAGTGGGCTTTGAATGGGAAACAACGGACCAGGTTTGGGAAAAGGTAGAAGAAGAGCTGGGAGAATTGAACGAAAATGTACGTAACAATGCCCATCAGCATGAAATCGAGGAAGAATTCGGCGATGTATTATTTTCTCTGATCAATTATGCCCGTTTTATTGGTGTCGATCCGGAAACCGCGCTTGAAAGGACCAATAAAAAATTCAAATCCCGTTTTGAGTACATCGAACGCAATGCAGCCAAACCTTTGTCAGAAATGAACCTGGCTGAAATGGATGAGCTATGGAATGAGGCCAAGTTGAAATAA
>JAEUUR010000415.1 GCA_016787465.1 Saprospiraceae bacterium
GAAAGTTGCCAGGAGAAGGGCATTTTATCGGCCTCCAGGGCGTTGATTTTAGCCTGTATCCTGGTCAGTAAAAAAGGTGGAGTATCTACTTTTTCTACCTTACGGAGTAATTCAAATTCGTGGTTGTTTTTCATGGTATTATAGTCGACGCATGGTGGTTATAAAAACGGTGATCGCATAATCAATTGAAAATCAAGATTTTTGCATCACTCAAATCATTAGAATCACATTAATCACAGTGTTAGACGATGTTTTGCCTGACTTTCCTTCGTTGTTGTCCAACTTTTTTTGAAGATGTTGTTTTCCGCGTTGCAGCAGCGATTCAACCGCTTTGGTTGAAACGCCCATTACTTCGGCAACTTCCGGCGGTGGAAGGTCTTCCAGGTAACGCAGCACAATGGCTGTTTTTTGCTGCTCCGGCAGGGTATGAATGATTTGAAAAAGACGTTCGAGCGCTTCTTTGTCTTCAAGCAGCACGCCGGGATGATCAAATGTAGCTACAGGAACAGAAGCGTCCGATGTAAAGAATTGGGTGATGAAACCCATCGATCTGCGCCGGCTTCTCGCTTTGATCACATCGAGGCAATGGTTGATGCTAACGCGGTAAATCCAGGTTTTCAGGCTTGAGGCGCCTTTGAATTGTTCGATTTTTTGATGTATTTTAACGAAAATATCCTGGGTGGCTTCCTCTGCATCTTGCCGGTTTTGCAAATAATGAAGGCAAAGGTTGTATACCAGTTTGCTGTATGTTTCGTATATTTCTATAAAAGACAACATGCCCCGATGAGTTGCAAATCAACGTTGATTTGCATTTTTCGGCAGGTTTGATCGCTTTCCTTTGACGGGGTTTAACTCACTACCGGTGTTCAGTGACAATTATTCCTGAGGCTCGTTTGCAATTAACGAATTACCAGTTGTTCAACAGCAGATTCAAATCCGGTTACAATGCGCAGCTGGTAAGTTCCCGAAGGCAGGTTTTTTACCTCCAGTGGTATATTTTGTTCTGTTACATTGTATTCATTCCAACTATGAATTAATTTGCCGGAAGCATCTGTGATAGATAAATACAAAGTACGGGCAGCTGGGAAGGAAACCGCCAACGTCGCTTTGTCGCGCGCCGGATTTGGAAATACTTCCGTGAAAAAGGCTTCTGAAATATCATTCGTTCCGCTGGTTGCCGTAAGGGTCACGTTGAGTACAGCCGTACACCCGTTTGCATCGGTCACTACGAGTTGATAATCACCGGCGCCTATTGAAACAAGGTCTTCGGTGCCGGAAGCAAAGGGTTGTCCGTTAAGTAGCCATAAATAAGATAAGGCACCGGAACCTCCTGTAATATCAACGGATATCGCGCCGTTGGCCAGGCTTTGACTCGGATGAATGATATTTGATGCGGCGATCAATATTTGCTCCGGTTGTGTCAGCGTAGCAGAAACTTCCACATCGCATTCCAGCGCATCCGTAACCGTCACCGTGTAAGCGCCTGCGCCAATACCTGTTAGCTCAGCAGTTGTTGCGCCGGTCGACCATAAATACAAGTACGGGCCGGTACCGCTGGCAATATTGACGGTCAGATGGCCGTCGGTCGCTCCGAAACAGCTTGGATTAGAGGCTGCCAGCGTTGCCGCAACATTACAAACGCTGCCCTGGCATTCATCAACAATGCCACTCAACGCGATCTGACAACCGTTGGCATCTTCCACAATGGTAAAAAATTCGGAACCAGAAGGCAAAATGTCGCCTTCAGCATTGCCGTTAAACGTATAAGGAGGAACGCCTCCACTTAAATCAAACTCCAATTCAGCAACGTCTACATCGATGCATTTTTCAGTAATGGTGAGCTCAAGCGCCGTGAATTCTGGTTGTAAAGCGCCATCAGTGATTTTGATACACACTTCGCCGCTGGAAATGCCCGCTGCGCTGTATTGGGATCCGATTTGCAGGTAATAGGTTTGTCCGGAAGATAAACCGCCAAAGGTGACAAATCCATTGCAACGCAATGGATTTTCTATGCAGGAAACAGGTGTTAAACCATTGCAATCGCCTTTCCAGACAGCCAGTATGTGTTGAAAGTCGGCGCCACTGTTTACCCGGATGCTTCCGGAGGCCGGTGCAGTGAATTTAAACCACACATCGCGCGCAAGCGCAGGTACGCATGGTGGCAAATTGCCTGAAAAAGTAGCTCCAGTATTGGTACCCTGCGTACACGGTCCGCCAATTTGAACGTTGGTTGCAGCTACACAATTGTCGTTTACAGGAGCATTTATTTGTTTTACCTGGATTTCCGGACAAACAGCTCCTTCCACTGTGGCAAAATTTCCGGCAATTTGAATCAGGTAACCAGTACCCGCATTGAGGTCGGAAGTGGTCAAAGTGTGGCCAAGATGGTTGCCGGCCACTTCCTCCAGGTTGTTGCAGGAGCCTTTGTATAAGGTGAGGATGTCGGAAAAGTCGGCATGACTGGCAATTTCAAGGGCCTCTCCCGGTTGAAGCGCAGGAGCCGTGAAACTGTACCATACATCAGCCCGCGCCAATTGGTTGAGGGATGGAATGGTGTTGGACGTGCTTGCATTGCGGTTGTTGCCTCCAAGACAGGGTGCGCCGATATCGAGCGGCAAAGCCCCGGAACAATTGTCGTTTTCCGGGATTACAGGGGCTGATGCCTCCTGTTCGAGTCGTACGCACATGGATCCGCGGGGCACACCGAAGCCTTCTTCTTTGCCACACACACGAATAAAGTACTCGACGCCTTCTGTTACCTGAAAACGGGAGGTTTCTCCTGTAAATCCATGCTCATCGTGGTCGTCGCACAGGATAGGCTGGGGGTTGGCACAATCGCCGTTAAACACATTGATCACGTCGTTAAAGTCAGAGCCGGTATGTAACAATGCTGTGCCACTGAAATCTGCTTTCCACCGATACCAAAGCCCCGGGGCTGGTTTGGTGATGCAGGCAGGTACAGGGCCGTCGAACAGCGCTGTAAATGTATTTTGCGGCGCGCAATTCTCGCCGGTGAATAATTCTTTTGCATTGGTACACAAATCGTTGGCTACGCCATCGCCTGTTATTTTTACATTGTCGATACCCAGCCACCAAGCCCATGTCTGTTGGTCGTCGTATTGAAAAAACACCCGCATCTG
This sequence comes from Saprospiraceae bacterium, assembly GCA_016787465.1. GTDB lineage: Bacteria > Bacteroidota > Bacteroidia > Chitinophagales > Saprospiraceae > M3007. Next base: position 3,141 of record JAEUUR010000415.1, read on the forward strand.
CTGTGAGCGGAAAGGCGATAAATCATTTCTTCCGTGTATGTAGTTGGGGAAGTGCGGGCCTCCAAGGTCGTACTCGGCTTCCTGCACCAAATACTCAGAGCCGTCGCCATGCTGGACGTATAAAGCTACACGGTCGTTGTAGTACCTGAAAATAATGTCATAGTTAATGGTAAAACGGCCGAATTGAGTACCATCGAACCAGGGGCTATACAACCGCACACTGGAAGAGGCGGCAGAATCGCCCAAGAGGTCGTCATCAAAGTAGGCCAAACAAGAACCGTCCATAGAAGTGCCGGCCCAGGTAGTTTGGGGATTGGTTACCAGGCCGAAATTCCAGTCGTCGTCGCCCGTCAGTACCTGGGTCTCCCACCCGTTGGGTTTGGTGCAGCCGTTGAAAGTTTCTGCAACCACATTCTGGCCAACACCACTGCCTACTACCTGAATGTTATCGATTGCTGCCCACCAGGCGAAACCGCCGCCGTCGTCGTAACGGAAAATGATCCGGGCATTGGTAGAGTTGGTCAGTAACGAAAGGTCATATTTTACATTGATGTACTCATGCAGGCTGTCGCCCGTGGAGTTGCCTTGGGTAAAAGTCCGCAATACAGTTTCTGTAACGCCATCCGTCAGAATCACTTGAAATTTTTCATTGTCTGGTCCAAAGTCGCGATAGTGAATGTCGGCGGAAAAGGTGATGGTAGGATACTGTTGTGTATTGAACGGGGGAGTCACCACATCGCATACAAAAGCCGGCGTGTTATCGCCGGTAGCATCGTCGTCGATTACGAGGAAACACGAGCCGTTCATGCTTGTTCCATTTTGGTCGTTGTTTCTCAACCCGGAATCCACATACCACACGGCATTCGGATTGCCGCTTAAATTCACTTCCCAACCGGCGGGCAGGATACATCCGTTGTCGAAATTTTCAGAAAAAATAACTTCCTGGTTGGTTTGGCCGATCAATTGTTGACCAATGAATAAAAGCGTAAAAATGTAAAGTAGGCGCATGGATATCATGTTTCAGACTTGAATTGCTTTGGCAACGAGGGGCAATAGTTCCGGTAAAGATAGAAGGTGGTTTTTACTTTTTATTCAACCTTTTCAGAGGAAATAATCCTAAGTGTCTTGTTGCATTCAAAAAATAAAAAAACTGTTGCGGCCCTCAAAAACATTTGTTAACCTTGCCCTCAAATTATTGCCGTTTTTCATATGCCTTCACATGATGTTTTAGAAAGCGCAGCCGCTCAAACGACCCTGGTCGGCGATCCGTTGGCGCCTTATACGCCTTCTGCACTCAAGCCCTGGAATGCCCGGCGGGTTGCTCACTTGTATCGGCGATTGGGGTACGGCGCCAGCCTGCAGCAAATTGAAGCAGGGTTGCAAATGTCGCCTTCCGAACTGGTCGATCAATTGCTGGATAATGCAGCGGATTTAGGAAGTCCGGATCCTCCATACTGGGGTGGATGGACGATGAATGAATACGCAAACAATCCCGATCCGAACTTGGTTTTTGTTCACCGGGAGGAACTCCGGCGTCGGTGGATGTATGATATGCTGGATGAAGGAATCAGGGCCAAAATGGCGCTGTTTTGGCACAACCATTTTGTGACGGAACTTGATGTGTTCGGATGTAATGCATTTCTGTGGGAGTATTTTTCCATGATCCACGAATATGCTTTTGGCAACTTCCGCGTGTTTACCAGGGAAATGGGAAAAACCGGCGCCATGCTTTCTTACCTGAATGGCAACGACAGTGTTGCAGGGCAGCCCAATGAGAACTATGCGCGTGAACTCATGGAGCTTTTCACGATGGGAGAAAGCAATGGCTACACGCAACAGGATATCGTGGCAATGTCAAGAGCCCTCACAGGCTGGCGCGCAAGCGAATACCTGTGCACACCTCCTTATTTCGACGATGCACGCCACGATAATACCAATAAAACAATCTTCGGGCAAACGGCTAATTTCAATTTTACTACGGCGCACAACCTGGTGTTTTCTGCAAGAAGCACACAGGTTTCTCATTACATTTCCAGTAAACTATATAAACATTTTCTCGGTCAGAAACTCGACAATACGGTTGTCGAAGGTATGGCACAGACTTTCAGAAACAACAACTGGGAATTGATGCCTGTTATTAAGTTGCTGGCAAAAAGTGAGCATTTTTTTGATGAAAATGCGATGAGTGCCCAACTGAAAAACCCGCTGGAATCCATGATCTGTCTGCTCAAAAGTGCAGCAGCAAGCTCCGGTCAGGTTCCGAATAACTGGTGGGATGCCATGTTTTATTGGTCGTATCAACTTGGGCAGGAAATTTTCAACCCGCCCAATGTCGCAGGTTGGAAAGGTCACCATGCATGGATCAATGAAAGCACCCTGACCGCACGTTGGAATTACAGCGGTGCTGTGGCCTATTTCCTGACTACCAACGAACAGATCAGGGAAAACCTCCGCACCATCGCCCAAACACTCACCAACGATAGCAACGACCCAGTGGCGATCACCGCAGCTTTGGTCGATTATTTTACCGGCCAAACGCTGGAACCCGTACACCTGCAGGCAGCAGTGATCAATTTTAAGTCAAATATTCCTGAAAACTATTACCTCGACGGCTCCTGGAACTTATATTGGGATGAAGCCCCGTATCAGATCGTGAATATGTTGTATTATTTGGTTAAATTACCGGAGTTCCAACTCACTTGATCGGTAATTTTTTCATAATCAACATTCATTTTTACTCAAATCGCAAATCACTGCAAACCAGGTCTAACTAGAAAGGTTATGTGCGAAAAACATAAAAACCCACGCATCGGATCGGCCCTCGAACATGGCGATGCCCATACCCGCGAACACCAACTGTGGTCGCGTCGCGATTTTTTATCTGCCTCTGGAATGCTCGGCGCGGGTAGCCTGTTATTAGGAAATCTGCCACTGAGAGCGTTTCAACCCACTCCACTCATGGCATCGCTCGTGAATGGCGGCAACGATCGCATTCTGGTACTCATTCGTCTCGACGGCGGTAACGACGGATTGAATACCATCGTGGAGCGCGGTAATTCCTACTACTACAACCTGCGCCCCAATATTGCCATTCAAGAAAATAATATGTGGGCCTTGAGCGACCAATACGGTATGCCGCTGGCCACCCAGGCTTTACAACCGCTTTGGGAAGAAGGTATGATGAAGGTGCTGTTCAATGTGGGATATCCCGAACCTAATTACAGCCACTTCCGTTCATATGATATTATCGCCTCGGGCAGCGACTCCGATGTGATCGTCAACACCGGGTGGATGGGGCGTTTTCTCGATAATGAATACGCAGCATTCCTGGAAGCGCCGCCAACCGTGCCGCCTGCTTTGCAAATCGGTGTACAGGCCGACCTCGTGTTCCGTGCCGACCAAGCCAATATGGCCCTTGCCGTCAGTAGCCCGCAAGAGTTTTATCAAATCGCGCAAACCGGTCAACTTTATGACATCGCCCATCTTGGGAACACGCCGCGAGAACTGGAACTGGCCTATGTGCGCCAAACCGCGAATTCCGCATTCCGATACGCTGAAACCATTAAAAGCGCCTACGGTAAAGGCGCAAACCAGGTAGACTACCCTGCCAACAATTACCTGGCAGAACAACTGGCCATCGTTGCCCGCCTCATCAAAGGTAACCTGGGAACCCGCGTTTTCATGGTTTCAATCGGCGGTTTCGATACCCATGCCGAACAATTCGATTACCATGCTAACCTGCTTCGTCAACTTTCAGAAGGGGTTAAAGCATTTTATGACGACCTGTCGTACGGCGGTAGCGGATTGGAACAAAATGTGTTGGGCATGACTTTTAGTGAATTCGGCCGAACCATATATGAAAACGCATCCTTCGGTACAGACCACGGTTGGGGAACGCCCATGATGCTTTTTGGTGGTGGAATCGGAAATGGATTTACCGGACAATACCAGGACTTGAGCGATCCCGATCCTTATGGCGACCCAGCTTTCAGCCTTGATTTCCGTTCGGTATATTCCACTATTTTGCAGGACTGGATGGGTAATTCTCCCGAACTCGTGCAATTTGTAATCGGACAACAACAACCCGTAATTGCCGGATTGGTGCCTGCCATTGCGCCGTCGCTCGGTGATAATGATAAATGTGCATTGCTGGGGCACAATCCTCATCCGGCCAAACCGGATGTAATTGAAATTAAATACGCCATGTTGCAAAGCGGCCCGGTGCGGTTGCAGATTCTGGATACCGCCGGTCACGTGTTGCGTACGTTGGTAAGTGAATTTAAACCTGTCGGCAGTTATGTGTTTGAATTTAAACCTGCCGATTGGTATTTAGGCACTGCCGTTTATCAGTACAGGTTACAGGCAGGCGGTCAGGTTTTTCAACGTACGATGTAAGGAAGGTTCATTTGCGCTTTGAGAAAGCTGTACATTTGCAGCGTTGTGCCCCAATTAGAATGTAATTTTTCATGCTCCGTAGATTAGCCAAGTTCCTGCACCCGCGTTTTCAAACGCTTTTTTTAGAATACAAGGTTCATTTTAAACCCCGTTATGGTCACGGCTTGCCTGCCCATACGCGTTTGCTGGAAATTATTGAGGCTAACCGGGATATCTATGCCACATGGATGCAAAAAATCATGCGCCATGCCGGCCAGTTGCAGGAGATCAAAAAAATTGAGCAGGAAACGGATAGTTCGAAACCCGGTTGGAACAACGGCTTTTTGCCAGGTTTGGATATCATGGCCTTGTATACGATCCTTGCAGAAACCAATCCGCGCCGTTACGTGGAAGTCGGATCTGGCAATTCAACCCTGGTTGCTTATAAAGCGGTTCAAGACCATGACCTGGATACCCAGATCATTTCCATCGATCCGTACCCCCGCGCCGAAATCGACCATCTTGCTGATGAAATTATCCGCAAGCCATTTGAGGCAGTCGATACCGCTTGGCTTTCCGAACTTGAAAAAGGGGATATTCTTTTTATAGATAACTCCCACCGGATATTGCCTAATTCAGACGCTACCGTGTTTTTCCTTGAAACACTGCCGGCGTTGCGCCCGGGTGTGATCGTTCATGTCCATGACGTGTATTTGCCCTATGATTACCCACAGTTCATGTGCGACAGATTTTATTCAGAGCAATACGGACTGGCCATCAATCTGCTTGCCAACAGCAAGCGGTATCAAACCATTTTCCCTGCCTATTTTATCTCGGAAGACAAGGATTTAAGCGACATGATCGCGCCGATATGGGATCACCCCAACCTGCGCCAGGTTGAAAAGCATGGCGGTTCCTTTTGGCTAAAAATCGGGTGAGTTTAGCGCATGGATGCGTTGATATTCTCCAATACACCCGAACCCGGACACAATTTTTCTTGTGGCACTTGATTCAACGGTTGTTGTGTCGTGTTCAACAATTGATGCAAGTCTTTACTTTCCGTATCGATATACAACAATCCTGTCAGGATATCTCCCGCAGCTTTTGCCTGGTACAATCTGTTTACTGCCGAATGACGATCGCGCGGGTTCCAATCGTTTGAAAGTTTGTTCAGATGAATGGATGAACCGTCGTGCAGCACGACTTCGATAGAGTCGCCTTCGTTATATTCGGTGGTAATTTCACGCATGATCGGAACAAAGTCGACGGCAGCTGTTGCTTCGACGTGTTCGCGGGTGTAGTCATACGATTTGGTGGAGCCTGTATTATTGTTGAACGTCACACAAGGCGATACTACATCAATCAATGCAAATCCGGGGTGCGACATAGCGGCTTTGATCAGTGGAATCAATTGGTGTTTGTCGCCGGAAAAACTGCGCGCTACGAAAGTGGCGCCGAGCTCGAGCGCCAGGCCGCACATATCAATGGCATGAAACATATTGGCTGATCCTGCTTTGCCGATCGATCCAAAATCGGCGGTAGCGGAATCCTGACCTTTAGTGAGGCCATAACATCCGTTGTTCATGATGATATAAGTGACGTTCAAATTTCGACGGATTGCGTGAACGAACTGTCCCATTCCGATGGAGGCCGAATCGCCGTCGCCGGAAACACCGATGTACATCAGATCGCGGTTGGCAAGGTAAGCGCCGGTAGCAACGGAGGGCATCCTGCCGTGTACGGAATTGAATCCATGTGAATTCGAAAGGAAATAAGTCGGCGTTTTAGAGGAACACCCGATTCCTGACAATTTTGCGACTTTATGCGGTTCTACCGCCATTTCAAAACACGCCTGAATAATAGCGCCGCTGACGGAATCATGGCCGCAGCCTGCACAAAGTGTAGATAGTGCGCCCTCGTAAAATTTGCGTGTGTAGCCCAGTTTGTTTACCGGTGAATCTGGGTGACGGAATGTGGGTCGAACGAATGTCATATGTAGTGAAAATTGCGCGAGTAGTTAAAAGAAAATTTTGGAGTCAACTTTTTGATAATCAATTTTTTGTGCGTTGTTCGGGTTTATTTGATCAGGCGTTTTTGAAGTTCTTCCAAAGAAACGCCTTTTGTTTCCGGCATCATTCTCCAAACATACAATAGTTGTAACACCATCATGGCGCTGAAGAATAAAAAGATGGGGCCACCGCCAAATGTGTCGGCAAAATACGGGAATATATTGGCGATGATGGCGGCAAAAACCCAGTGGGTCAGGCTGCCGATTGCCATACCCGAAGCCCGGACGGTATTGGGGAAAATTTCCGAGATAAACACCCAGATCACTGCCCCCTGGCCAATGGCGTGCGAAGCGATAAATGCAAAGATGTAACCTGGCACCATGGCATACGACTCGTTGTAAAAAGCCATTGCCGTAAGCGCCAGCGAAACGATGTACCCGATGGAACCGATGTACATCAGTACGCGGCGCCCGAAACGATCGATGAGCCACCAGCCTGCAAAAGTGAACAAGAGGTTGACGACTCCGATTCCGGCGGTGGATAACAAGGCGCTTTCTTTGCCTGCACCCGTCATTTCAAAAATCCTGGGAGCAAAGTAGATGACGGCATTGATGCCTGAAAGTTGATTAAATGCGGCGAATAAAAACGCCAGTAAAATGGGGAAATTGAACTTGCCTGAAAACACAGATTCTTTCCCAGTGTTACTTTTTTCAGCTTCTGCCGATTGTTTAATCGCTTCCACCGCTTCGTTCACGCCGGCCTCATCGGTGATGGCCAGTACTTTTCGAGCTGCCGCTTCGTCCCCTTTTTTTAACAACAACCAACGTGGCGTTTCGGGTGTAGATGCCATCATCAATGAAAAAATCAAGGATGGAAATGCAACAACACCCAACATCCAACGCCAATCATCTTCACCGCCTACGCCCTCCAGTAAATAATTGGAAACATAGGCTAATAAAATTCCCACCACAATATTCACCTGAAAGGAAATGACCATCCGCCCCCGGTATTTGGGGGGGGCAATCTCTGAAATGTACACCGGCGCTACCACAGACGAAGCGCCAATACTCAACCCTCCGATAAAACGAAATGCCATGAACGTATACACATCGTTTGCAAACGCGGCTCCGATGGCAGAAACAAAAAACAAAACCCCGATCCAAAGGAGGGTAGGCTTTCTACCATACTTGTCCGCAGGAACCCCACCAAATGCGGCGCCAAATACCGTTCCGTACAAAGCCATCGCAACTGCCAGGCCGTGGCTCCAGCTGTCGAGATTCCAAATACGCTGAATGTCCTGCTCCGCTCCGGATATGACCGCGGTGTCTAATCCGAAAAGAAAACCGCCCAAACCAACGGTTATTGACCAAAGTACCAGTTTGCTGTTCATCAGTTAATAGTTTTTTTTAGTGCCTGCCAGGTCCACAATGCACCAAGCATGTCGACTGCTGCAAAACCAATCAAAGCAGGTTTCGTCCAGCCCGCCAATACAAAAAGTAAAAAGAACGATGCTGCCGCTGAGCGACCAATGATCGTGGTTTGGAGGAAAGTCCGGTTGTTTGTGCCAGACATTCGATAATAATAAATGCCGAGCGTAACTGCTAACACACCAACCACCCGGATCCAAACTTCAGAGGTTGGGTCAAACCCGAATAAACCGAGCAAGGTGTTCGGGGTGATGATCAGCGTTGCTCCTACCAAAAACAGGTAGAATGAAAAGTAATAGACGGTCTTGGCTGCGTTGTTCATTGGTCAAATTCATTTTGAAGCAACTATTCGCCTACTTGAGAATCACTTGGCGTTACTTTGGCTGCAACGTAGGGTGAATTTAAACGGCCTACCAGATTTTTGAAAATTTTCTGCTTGATGACATCAGCGGTAATCGGAAATCCGTCATAATTCAACACGGAAACCAGTTGATTTGGATCGATATCTAATTCATTGACCAACAAGGTTTTTAATTGAGCATCGCGGTTTTGCTCGATCACAAATATCCGTTCGTGCGCATCAATAAATTCTTTGACGGCATTGTTGAAAGGGAATGACTTGATGCGTATGGCATCCAGCGTAACTCCTTCGGCATCGAGCATATCTTTGGCTTCCACGGCTGCATAAGTGGTAGTGCCGAAAAACAACATTCCGAATTGGCTTTTTTTCTCCTGCTGGTAAAACTCGGGCCCCGGAACATATTGTTTGGCCGTTTCCCATTTGCGCACCAACCGATCCATGTTGCGTACATAAGCCGGGCCCTCTTCCGTGTAAGCCGCATATTCATCCCTCGAGGTGCCGCGGGTGAAAAACGAACCTTTGGTAGGGTGGGTGCCGGGAATAGTGCGATAGGTTATGCCGTCGCCATCGACGTCCAGATAACGTCCGAATCGCTCCAGTTTTTCCAATGCAGCCGCGTCGAGTACTTTACCGCGGGCATAGGCCTTTTTATCGTCCCATTTAAGTGGAGGCGACATGTTGTCGTTCATGCCCAGGTCAAGGTCTGTCATGACCAGAATAGGTGTTTGTAACTGTTCTGCCAGATCGAAGGCGATGGTGGTATGTTCGAAACATTCTGCGGGGGTGCTGGGGAAGAGCAACACATGTTTGGTGTCGCCATGCGAAGCATATGCCGCCGAAATGAGGTCGGATTGTTGTGTGCGTGTAGGCATACCAGTACTTGGGCCGCCGCGTTGAACATCGATTAATACCGTGGGTATTTCGGCGAAATAGGCCAGTCCCAAAAATTCACTCATCAGCGACACACCCGGGCCGCTGGTGGCGGTAAACGATCGCGCTCCATTCCAGTTGGCGCCTATCACCATACCGATGGCTGCCAATTCGTCTTCTGCCTGTACAATGGCAAAGTTGTTTTTACCTGTTTCGGGGTCGATGCGCAATTTTTTGGCGTATTTCCCAAATGCATCGGCCAAGGACGTGGAAGGCGTAATCGGATACCACGACAATACCGTTGCGCCGGCATACACTGCGCCGAGGCCGCAAGCGCTGTTGCCATCCATCAGGATCCAATCGCCTACCTTGTCGCGGCGCTCGAGGCGCAAGCCTGGCAGCGGGCATTGAAAATGCGCTTTTGCATAATCGATTCCCATCTGCATGGCTTCGTAGTTGGCGGTTACAAGCCGTTCTTTACCTTTAAACTGTTCTACGATAATTTGTTGTAAAACAGGCACTTCTATTTCAAGCAAAGCGGCCAAGGCGCCTACATACACCATGTTTTTCAACAACTGCCGCTGACGAGGATCCGGGAATTTATCCATACACATTTGCATCATCGGAATAGGCAAATAGGTGATGTCGTCGCGGGTTAAATCGCGGTGAAAATCCTTGCTGCTGTCGTACATGAAATAACCGCCGGGCTTCACATTGGCGATGTCTTTGACCATGCTTTGCGGGTTAACGCTCACCATAATATCAATGCCTTCGCGCCGGCCCAGATAGCCTTTTTCGCTGACGCGCACTTCATACCAGGTTGGTAAACCCTGAATGTTGGAAGGAAATATGTTTTTAGGCGAAACCGGAATACCCATCCGAAATACGGACTTGGCAAACATGGTGTTTGCGCTGGCAGAACCGGTGCCGTTTACATTTGCAAATCGAATGACAAAATCGTTTAACATGTTAGGTGCTGAAAATTGGAAATTGGAAATTGATTATTGGGTTAATTTTTCAGTTGAACGCAAAGGGAACAATTGATATATCAGCAAAAAGATCACGCCGGCGGTAATCGAAACATCAGCCATATTAAAAACGCCTGTATGCGCAAAGCCAAGGTCGATGTATAAAAAATCGGTAACGGAGCCATAAACCAGACGGTCAAACAAGTTGCCAATGCCTCCTCCTATGATACTGCTCATCGCCAAAAGAAAAGCAGCATGTTGATTTTTTTGAAAAAACAGCCAGCCCAGCATGCCGATCAATGCCGCAATGGGCAAAATGATCAGAAATACATATTTAAAGGTTGGCGGCAAATCATCGCCGACACTCAAAAAAGCGCCGGAGTTTTCAACCTTGGTTAAAATGACATGATCTTCAATCAATGATATTGACTCATGCGCATCCACATGAGTGCGCACAAGCGTTTTGGACGTCTGATCACAACCGATGTTGCACATCATAACCAACCCAATGAACAAACCTCTGTTCCAGTTATTTAGATTTATTTTCATACAACTTAAAGTGCCTCAAGGGCAAGTCTACTTGTTTAAATTGAGTCAGGATTAATGTGTCGGGCTGTTCTTGTTGATCCGCAAGGTAATAGTTAAACGGAGGTTGAAATTCCAGATGAACATTACCTAATCGGCTTAAATAAGCAATCAAACCCCAATTTTCTCCAAATGGTTTAGATGTGCCTATTGCTGTGTTTTTACCTACGGTTTGAATCAACAATTTTACATCTTCAATCATGGCCTTATCGCGGGCATAGTTTCCCGCTTTGGAGATGGAAAATAACAGGGCTGAAAACAATAATACCGCCATTGCGCCACGGAACCACTTGCTCATGCGGTCGTTTAGTTTGATAGGAGGCAACACTTGTACCATAAACGCAGCAAATGCCAACGCAAAAAATGGCATTGCCGGAGCAAGGTAATGCGCTGATTGTTTTGCAGAAAATGCCAACGGAAAGGTGCCGGCCAAACCAATCAGTAAAAAGTACCTGACGGGTTCCCATTGCACCGCTGACCGCTGTTCTTTCCCACATCGCCACCAGAGAATCAAGGAGAGTGCTCCTGCCAAAATCCATTGCGACAACAAGTCTTCCAAAAATTTGAAGCGATAAGCTGCTACCTCATCTCTTACCCCTTCCAACGTAGGCAAAAGCCTGGTTTTTAAGTAGTTATCATGGTATTCTTGCAACTCCGGATTCCAATGCAGAATAGCCAGCCAACACAAAACAACGGCAGAGACGAGCCACAAACTCCGCCATACGGAAGTCTGAAACGTACCTTGTTTCCTAGCGAAGTACCAAGCTGCCGGAACCGCCAATGGAAACAACCCAACGGGTCCTTTGGTCCCCACGGCGCAGAGAATACCGGCACACGCCAACAACAACC
>JAEUUR010000444.1 GCA_016787465.1 Saprospiraceae bacterium
ACAAGATCAGGTATGGTTCAGTGCCTGGCTGCCCGACTGTAGGGTGGTTCGTTTGCAGCGCGTCTACGTGAACCTTTTCAATCATCGCCGCCGGGTTAACGCCAGCATGCATTGGCGCCGGCTGGTCAACTGAACCGTTCCAAACAGAGCATGGTACAACAACTTTGAAGGAAGCGCCTTTCCCGACTTCACTTTCAACAGAAATGCTGCCTTCCATTTTTTCGACCAGTTCCTGCGTAAGCGCCAAACCTATGCCGGAGCCTCCTTTCCCATGTTTAGCCTGGAAAAACCGGTCAAACACTCTTGGCAAATCCTCAGGTTGAATACCGATTCCTTCATCAGAAACAATCAATTGAAGCAGTTGGGTGGTATTAAACTGTAGAGGTGTGAGAGACAAGGATACGGTAATCTGGCCGCCATTATGTGAAAACTTGATGGCATTGGACACCAGATTATTTAATATCTGAGCCCATTTTGACTCATCCAGATAAATTAAACTGGAAGCCTCCGGCATATTCAGGTTAAGGTGGATGTCGCGATCAGCAAAAGCGGACCCAAATTGCTTAATTGCCAGGTTAGTCAGTTCAACAGGATCACAGAATCTTAGATCTAGGGGCATTTGTCCGGCTTCCAGCTTTGAAAGATCGAGCAATTGATTGACATAAGTAAGCAGTCGCTCTGAATTTCGTTCGATCATCTCAGCGGTTTCAATATCCTCTTCTTTTTTAAGCCTCTTTTTTAATTGCCGGATAGGTTCGAGGATAAGGGTAATCGGGGTTCTGAATTCATGGGTAACACCACTGAAGAAATCAGTTTTAATTTTATCCAGACCAGCCAACCGTTCCGCTTCTTTTTGTTCAAATTTCAATTTGTTTTCAAGTCGGATTTTATTCACCTGAAAGTGAATGATTGCCCAAATCAATGAAACAAGTGCTAAAAAATACATGGCATAAGCTGGCCAGGTTTGCCACCAAGGTGGCAAAATAGTAAATTCGAAACGTGCCGGTTCTCCGCTCCAAATGCCTTTGCTTCCGCCGGTCATTACTTCAAATACATATGTCCCTGGAGAAAGATGAACATAAGCAGCCGAATTGGAGGTACTCGGAAATGTCCAGTGCGCATCAACCCCTAATAACCGGTGTTTGTATCGGTTGTGTTGCGGCGCAGCAAAATCCATAGCAGCAAATTTGAATGTAACCTGGTTTTGTTCGTATTCCAAATTCATTGCATTTTTTGAAAAACTGCTGGTATTCACCATTTTCCCATTCACCCAAAAATCGGTAATTTCCACCTTAGGCGCAATGGTCGTAGCCTGAATCTCCTTTGGGTAAAAAGCCGTAATACCATTTACCCCCCCGAAATACATACGACCACTTTGATCTTTAGCGTAGCTAAGGGTATTAAATTCATTGTCCTGCAAACCATCTACATTATAAAAGGTACTGAATACATTGGCCTTTGAATTGAATTTTGACAGCCCACGATTGGTGCTAAGCCACAGGCAGGAATCTGCATCAAGCAAAATGCCGTACACCACGTTGTTGGGAAGCCCTTCTTTTTGAGTGAAATGTTTGACTTCTCCTGAATGCTTGTTTAACAGATTCAAGCCGCCCCCTTTGGTACCAATCCAACAAAATTTATCGGGTTGATAGGGGTCGTCCAGAAAAGAGAGAATAAAGTTACAATTCAGACTTTGGAGATTTTGTGGGTTATTTTTGTAAAGCTCATACCTGATTTTGCCTTCATCTCGATTGAATTTCACCAATCCATGCGGAGTTCCAATCCATACAGCGCCATGCTCATCTTCATGGAGGGTAAAACTTGCCTCTTTAAAGCCGGTCACAGAACTATGATCAAATGACTGAAAGGATTTGGACACCGGATCAAACAAGGCAAATGTGCTGTTTGAACCACTGATCCAAAATCTGCCTTGGGTACTCTTTTGAATCCTGCTGTATATGCCAATCGGTATTGGAACATCAACCATGTATTCTGGTTGTAAATTTCCAGGAAACAGTTTTAACAAGACGCCGCTTCCTGGTTTACTTCTTTTTTCCGCAACCAACCAAATGGCGCCACCGTTTTCTAAAACGGCATCATGCTCCGTCAAATCGGCATTTGCAAGTAATTTCTGACCAACTTGTTCGGTCTCAGTGTTTATTTCCCAAATAAACCGCCCTCAAGAAAAGCCCATACATGATTCTGGTTGTCGGTAAATATTCGTCTTGGGCTTCTTCCTTTTGCATAATGTTTGAAAAATGGGTTTCCCGGATTGTGTTTAAGCGCGCCGTAACCATTGGTGCCAATCCACAACAACCCGCCTTGATCAAACATCATTTTGGTTGATCCAGCGATGCCAATGCTTGGGAATTCATAAAAAAGTTCAAATCCCGGATGATCGGCTCGATCAACACAGTTGGCTGGTAACTTGAAAATTTGCTTTCTGGTACTGACAAACAAATTTCCATGCGGATCAAACACACAGTCTGTTCTTGGAAAAATGGAGGACATGGGCAACTGGTAAATTGAAACCAAATCACCTTTGTAACGCATTAACCTGCCTGGCAAACAAACCCAAATAGATTGGTCTGGCCCTAATCGGAAGTAGGCGCTACCATTTTTGCCATTGTGTATCCCGTCAAAATCAAACTTGGCTGTATATGATTTATTTTGGGGGTTATAATAACCGAACTGATTTTTTGTAGCCACCCAGATTTTTCCATCGGGAGCAACCAACAAATCTCTGATAGAAGTTACCGTAGTTTTTTGTTGATCTTTTACCTGTTCTAATGTAATCGTCTCTACCTGACACACGTCAATTAAATCTGCTTTATGGGGCGCTAGTGAGTCAGGAACCCTTATTTTACACAAGCCATTATTGGTTCCAATCCACATTTCTCCGTCAGGGCCCTCAAAAATGGCATTCACGTTTTGAGAAGGAAGGTTCCTAATATGATGAAATTTGCCAGTCGTCGGATCAAAAACTGACAAACCATTATTAACAGTACCAACCCAAATTCGTCCTAATTTATCTTCTCTGATGACTTGTGCCTCATTATCTGAAAGAGAAAACGGATCGAAAGGATTATTTTGATAAACCCGGCAATAGTAGCCGTCATACCTATTCAAGCCATCGCGTGTAGAAAACCAGATATACCCTTTGTTGTCCTGTAACAAGTCGTAAATCATGCCTTGCGAAAGGCCATCTGCCGCACTTATCTGTTCTAGCTTGGGATTCTGCGCAATAATGGCTACAAATGGATTGAAAAAACCCAGTAGCAATACGAGCGATTGCGATAAAACTTTAAAGTACACAGTTCAGTTGTTTGCGGCAAAAATAGCAATACAAACCACAGTAAATTTTGAAAATGCAACAAATGCAAACCATCATGCAACATTTCTATACCTGATATTTCATAGATGCGTGCACCTTTGAACCATCTTTCGAGGTTAAAGAACCTCGCATGACCAACAACAAACACTATTTATTAGGAAGGAAGGAAAATATGGGTTGTTTCAGAATCTGAAGCAGCCCATTCCTATTTTTTGGCGAAGCCTAATATTTATTAACTTACTTTTGGGACGCACTAAAACACACATCCATGAAGTGCGTGTTATCAATCTTCATTTTTTGCGGGCTAATTACAGTTGCTCAGGCACAGGTATTTACTCTGGAAGCAGTCCCGGATCCTAAACAAACGCCTAGCAACCGTTTTGTTTCCAACCCATCCCGCATTTTATCCGATGCCTCTGTTATTCAAATTAACCAGATGCTCACGCGTCTGGAGGATTCAACAACAGTACAGGTTGCTGTAGTTGCGCTGCCTTCCATTGGCGATGCAGTGCCAAAAGATTTCGCACACGATTTATTTGCTAAATGGGGAATTGGGTACCAAGGCAAAAACAACGGGTTACTTATCCTGCTTGTTACAGATCAACGCAGGGTTGAATTCGAAACCGGCTATGGTTTGGAAGGCGTTTTGCCCGACATTACCTGTTCACGCATTCAACGAAACGAAATGCTCCCTTCGTTCAGGCAGGGCGATTACAGCACCGGCATGCTTAACGGGATAACCAAAGTGGTTGAGCTTCTGGAAAAAGGCGAAGCCGTAGAAGAAGTTTATGACCGTTCCAAATTTGGAGGCACTTCAGACGACGGTCTGCTCAACATGACCGAACTTTGGGTGATTGGCGTTTTTTTTAGTGTATTTTTGTTTCTTTTATGGCTCATTCGCTGGATTATAAGGGCATCAAACCCCGTCAAAGGCGCCATCGATTCGGCCATTTACAAAAACAAAAAACATGCCTGGTACGGAATAACGTGGTACTTCATTATTCCGATGGCCATTGTTATCGGCTTCAGTTTCCTGGCAGATTCCATCGATATTTCCTTCGATCACGCGCTGGTTTGTATGTATGCATACCTGGCCTTTATCCTGTGGGACGCCCGCCAGCGAAAAGAACTCAAATTTAAGGAATTGTATGGTAAAATGAGTGAACCTGACCAGTACGTTCGGATGAAATCGGCCTTAAGTTATTACTGGTTCGACGCTTTGTTATTTCCTGTACCCATGATTTGGTTGTGGCTCGATGGTAAAAAGAACCTGAACGCTCTGCGTAACCATCCGCGTACAGACAAAAACGGCCACCCGCTTTTTAAGTTAAGTGATAATGCAAAAAAGCAATATTTAACAGCTTATCAATTGGTGGAGGATTCCCTGCATACCATTGAATATGATGTTTGGCGCAACGAGCAGGAAAACGCCACAGAAGTTGTTGCGTATGTCTCCATGACTCCGGGAAAATACAAAAGATGTGACGCATGCAATTCCATTGCTTCCCGCTTGTCCAAAACCGAAACCTTGGAAGCTTCAACCACTTCCAAGAAAGGCAAAGCACTCCAGCATTATGGATGCAAAGCGTGCGGGCATACCTACACCAAAGAAATTGAATTGCCGCTGCTGGTGGTAAACTCAAACAGAAGCGGAGGCACCTCCTATACTTCTTCAGGCAGATCGTGGGGCGGTGGTTCCTCTGGCGGCGGAAGCAGTTGGGGTGGCGGCTTTTCAGGCGGTGGCGGGGCCGGGAGCAGTTGGTAAATATTTCCCCGAAATCTGTATGATGCTGTATTAACAATAATTTATTGCCTAATTATGCATCCTTTCCTTCCCCGGCATCGTTGTATCTTGCAACCAAATTCTGCAACCCACCATGCGTATCAAAAAAATTCTGATCGCCTTAGGCATTGTATTGCTCATCATCATCGGAGCTTTAGCGGCGCTTCCTTACTTATTTAAAGACGAAATTATCGCACAAATCAAGTCGACCGCCAATGAAAGCCTGACAGCCAAACTCGATTTTAAAGATGTCGACTTTTCCATTTTCCGGCATTTCCCTAAGCTGTCTGTTGGCCTGGAAGGCCTCGAAATCACCAATGGCCCAGGCCCATTCGATGGAGTGAAGCTGGTCAAGTGCGATCGGCTCGACGTCGCCGTCGATTTGTTTTCGATCATTTTCGGCGATGAAATGAGCATTGCGGGCTTGTATTTCAAAAAACCCGACATCAAAGTATATGTACTGAGCGACGGCTCAGCCAACTACGATATTACAAAACCAGAGCCGGAGACTGCCACCACAGCCACCTCGTCCGACGATAGCGCCATGAAATTGGAGCATTACGGCATTACTGATGGTAAAATATTGTACGACGATCGCGGACTCGACATGCGCGCGGAACTTGAAGGACTCGAACATAGTGGATCCGGCGAATTCACCAGTAATTTGTACGACCTGGTAATGAAAACCACCATTGAAAAACTGTCGGTCAATTACGGAGGCATTCAATACCTGTCGAATGCTCGTACCGAATGGAATGCGACCCTTGGCGCCGACATGCTCAACATGAAGTTCACCTTTAAGAAAAATGATTTAAAGGTAAATGAATTGGCATTGATGCTCGACGGCTGGGTACAAATGCCAGAAAACACTGAAGATATCCGGATGGATCTGACCTTTGGAACGCCGGCAAACACCTTCAAAAGTTTGTTGAGTATTGTTCCCGGCGCTTACACCAAAGACTTTGGTGATGTAAAAGCCAACGGAACCGTACAATTTGCCGGTTTTGCCAAAGGCACTTACAATGAAACCACCTATCCGGCCTTCAAGTTGC
>JAEUUR010000508.1 GCA_016787465.1 Saprospiraceae bacterium
CAATTGGCGCCAAATATGCAGACCAAAGTTTTAAAAGCGATTCTCTGTCAAACGATTTTTTCAAAGGGTATCCGGTGGGTACTCAAACGTTTAATGCGCATTATTTTTACCGCTATCAATTGGATGTGCGTTCACATTATCTGGAAATACCAATAGGACTTAGAATCACTCCTCGCGCTTATCAAAAGCAAACAGTGGTAGTGAGCGGCGGCGCGGCATTCACTTTTCCCTTGTCGGTAAAATTTAAAAGTTCCTGGGGAACTCCTTATCAAGTGATCAATAATTTCGGTTTAAACCCGCCCAGAACGGTAGAAGACGGCTATTTTCCAGTAGACAAGGTAGAATCAAAAATTCCGAATATTGCAGTGTTTGCAGGATTTGGCTTCCGGCGATTGCTCGACAACAAAAACCAACTGGAATATGGCTTGCAATACACTTGGTCGCGCGATAAAATGACTGCTCACCTGGGTGGAGTGTACGAAGGGCGGCAGGAAGACCTGATGCACACCCGCCACCGGATTCAATTGATGTTATCGTATTATTTTCAGTTGTAAGGAGGCTCGCTGCGAGAAAAGTGGTTAGATATTAAAAATCATCCCGCTGCAACGCCTTTCCCATCCTCGAAATTGACTTTAAACCCGATGCGCTGGTTGGGCTCCGGCGCATCGTCGTCGTAGTCTTCCCAAAGGGTTAACTCGCCTACCAGGGTTTCCATATGTCGGATCAGATAGGGCTCCTTGAGTTCTTCCGGCCTGTAGACTGCAATGGTTTTCGGAGGCTGGGGTTGCCCGTATTTTTCTATAAACGGTAAATTGATCAAAACCAGAATTTTGCCGTTGAACAGCTGCTGATACACCAGCGAACCATTTTGTTTGATCAAATCGCGTTGTAAACCACCACCGATGGGTTCTTTTAACCCACTGGTGGTGGTGCCTAAGTTTACCACAACGGCTTCCAGGTTTTCGATTTCTTTGCGCTCTTCAATTTGAGCGGACAAGCCGCATGCCTGCACCAAAGCGCTGAGATGTTCGACCAATTGACCTCTTAATGACTCCTGCCAAAGCGTCCGGTAACGAAGGGTATTTGCCAACACATCCTTGTACCGGGTCACTTTTTGATTCAGGTTGAATATGTCTGAAGATTGAATGGGCATAGGAGATAATTTAACACGGCACAAAAGTAAACAAACATCTCACACAGCCCGGATACAAACTTAAACTCCACCGAATTGGGTGCAAAAATTCATTTCTGACTATCCACATATTGTACAGAGGGGCGGAACCTGAGTTTTGGTTGCTAAACAAACGTTGGGCCTTTTCGAGGCCGCTTTCCATGTCGACTTTGTAACTCCGGCATACACCAAGGTACACCCGCCTCGAAGAGGCGTAACCTCTGTCTACGTCTACGTCGCCGGTTTTGGCTAATTATCTTACTGTACAACATGCGGATAGTCAAAAATTCATTTAATTCTTACCCCAATTTTCTAAGAATATTCTTTACTTAATTACAAATTTTATATTGGTAATTCTTACCTTTGCGCCCGCTTTTGAGAGATGGGTATTTATCCTTTTCAATAAAGCCGGGGTAAGGGTTTCGCCCCTAAGTGAAATCCAATATGGTCGAACCATAAAAAGGCCTCAAAATCAACCGCTTATAAATTATGATACTCGACGACGAAAAAGAACTCAACAACGAGCAGGAGGAAGTGAACGCAACCGAAGAAACTGCTCCGGAAACAGTTGAAGCGGCTGCAGAAGAAGCTGTTGAAGTAGTAGCTGAAGCTGAAGAAACGGTTGAAGCGGCTGCAGAAGAAGCTGTGGAAACTGTAGAAGAAGTGGCTGCTGCTCCTGCATCTGCGCCAGTTGAAGCAACACCAGTAGCAGAAGAAGAGGAAGAAGAAGTTGAACTTCCCGTTTTTGATGCAGTTGTTGCAGGTGGTGCGCACGATGATTTCGATTGGAAAATCGACAAACGCGGCACCATTACCTACTCTGAAGCAGAGCGCGCTCAAATGCTCAAAGATTACGATGCTACACTCAGCAACGTAGTAGAAAACGAAATCATCACCGGCCGTGTAAGCGCAATCAGCGGCGGCGATGTGGTGCTCGACATCAATTACAAATCAGATGGCCTTATTTCTCTCAACGAATTCCGCGATATGCCGGGCATTGCTCAAGGCGATCAAGTGGAAGTTTACGTTGAAAGCCAGGAAGACAGCCAAGGTCAACTCGGGTTGTCCCGCCGCAAAGCCAAAATCTTGCGCGCATGGGAAAGCATCGTAGATTCTTTCAAAAATGGCACCATCATTCGCGGTACGGTCATCAGCAAAACCAAAGGCGGTTTGATCGTTGATTGCAACGGCCTCGAAACATTCTTGCCGGGCTCACAAATCGATATCAAACCGGTGGTCGATTACGATCAATACGTGGGTAAAGTGATGGAGTTCAAAGTGGTGAAAGTAAACGAGCAGATCAAAAATGCGGTAGTTAGCCACAAGGCACTTATCGAAAGCGATCTGGCTGAACAACGCGAACAAATCCTGGGCAGCCTCGAAAAAGGCCAGGTGCTCGAAGGTATCGTTAAAAACATCACCGACTTCGGTGCATTCCTTGATCTGGGTGGCGTCGACGGTCTGTTGTACATCACCGATATCAGCTGGGGCCGCATCGGCCACCCAGGCGAAGTACTTTCGCTCAACCAGCGTATCAACGTGGTGGTACTCGACTTCGACGAGAACAAAAAACGCATCAGCCTCGGCCTCAAACAGCTTACTCCACACCCATGGGATGTGCTTGCAGCTGAAATTTCTGAAGGCTCAAGCGTCAAAGGCAAAGTGGTTAACATCGAAGATTACGGCGCATTTGTTGAAATCCAACCAGGCGTAGAAGGTTTGATCCACGTGAGCGAAATCTCCTGGGGCAATCAAAGCGTACACGCCAAAGAATTCTTCAAAATGGGCCAGGAAGTGGAAGCACGCGTTGTAACCATCGACCGCGCCGATCGCAAGATGTCGCTTTCGATCAAACAACTGACAGCCGATCCATGGAGCAATATTGAAGAGCGTTTCCCAATCGGTTCGCGTTTCAACGGTACGGTTAAAAACATCACCAACTACGGCGTATTCGTTGAATTGGCCGAAGGCGTTGGCGGCATGGTGCACATCAGCGATCTGTCCTGGACGAAACGTTACGCACACCCAAGCGAGTTTGCCAAAGCCGGCAGCGAGCTGGAAGTTGTGGTACTTGATATCGACAAGGAAAAACGTCAGATCAGCCTCGGACACAAACAAATTCAGGAAAACCCATGGGATGCTTTCGAAGCAATTTTCCCAGTAGGTTCTTACCACCAGGCTACGGTGATCAAACGCGACGACAAAGGCGCTACGTTCCAGTTGCCACACGGCCTGGAAGCATTCGGCCCTGCCAAACACATCCGTAAAGATGACGGCAGCAACGCTGAAGCAGGTGAAGCGCTTACGGTAAAGGTGATCGAATTTAACAAAGACGACCGCCGCATCCTGGTTTCTCACACACGTTACCTGGAAGATTTGAAAAACAAAGCTGAAGCCGTGGTGAAAGCCGAACGTGCAAAAGAAGATGGCGAAAGTCAGGCAGCTATTGCCGATGTGCAAAAGAAAGTGGAGAAAGAAACCCTCGGCGATCTGGCAGCACTCGCAGCATTGAAAGATCAATTGGAGAAATAAGCGTAGCTTAAACTCAAAATAGGATTGTTTGAGCCGATGCGGGGTTTCCCGGTCGGCTCAAATTTTTATAGGCTATTGCTTTTTCGCTTCCAAAGAGAATGTCAGGATTACATTGTCTTCAATCAATTTATCCTTCACTGTATGGAGCGCTGAAGAGCGGAAATTCACCCCCCACTTGGTTCTGTCGATCAGAAAGGAGGCCGACTCTGCCTTCAGGGATGCCTGATCAATGTCCAGCTTTACAGGGATATTAACCCTGTTTACTTTGCCTTTCATAGTAAGCTGACCGCTTGCTATGGCATTGAAGTTGGGGTTGTTTCCACCGGTAACCACCTGGTCAAACACGAATTCGGCTTTTGGGAATTTTTCGACTTCAAAAAAATCGGCATCTTTTAAATGAGATTCCAAATCACGGCGTTCTCCCGCATCCTGGATATCGGTTACCGCCAGGGAGTTCATGTCGATGGTTATTTTTCCACTTACCAGGTTGCTGTTACTGATTACAAGTTCGCCTGCCTCCACTTGTATGGTGCCTTGATGAGAAGAGCCCAATGCTTTTTTTCCTATCCAGCGAACCTCTCCTTTGACAACCTGATAAACCGATGAACCTGTTTCTTTGGATACGGCAGTTTGAATTAATGTATCTGGACTGGTATTGGCGTTTTGACTTTGTTCAACCGTGTTTTGGCAGCTGTTAAACACTACAAAGCTTAAAGCAAGAAGCTGAATGCTGGTATTAGATAAGTACGTCATGGAGGGTAAAGTTCGGAAGGATGTAAGAATCTCTGTTTTTCAAGCCGCAAACGTAGAAATTTCCACAAAATTGACAGGAACATTCTTTTAATCCCTTTCTGTAATCCAGGCTGCTCTTCTTGGAGCAGGCATTTCACTGGATAACCCTTTAACAGCTTTCCATAGTACTTCATTGAACTCCCGTTCAGGTACAGCATCCAGTTCTGCCAGGTTCCAGGTTTCAGATATACGACTCAATGGCTCCACCCATGCGTTTCGGTCGTCGAGTGGAACACCGGGCTCAATCGCTTTAATTGGACTGAAATCTGGAACAGCAGTGAAACAGCGCCACATTGGCGTAGCAGCCGCATCGTACTGACTCATAGGAGGTAACCCCAGGATTAACTCCATGGTTCTCAGCATGGAAGTCGTTGAATACATGGTATGATCCAC